>PVWI01000449.1 GCA_003003725.1 filamentous cyanobacterium Phorm 6
AACTCTGGGCTACAAGCCTTGTCTAGTAAAGAATCAGTAAAAAATCAGTGTGTAATTAATTCTGTCCAATTACTTATAAACATTAAAAACAGGGCGGTGGGTCATCCCGTCCTTAAAGCTCAGTTAATGTCCCAAGCGATAGCCGGAGTCTCTGAGAAGCCTACACCATACTATACTTAGTTGGTGTAGGAGATGTCACTAAGCTTAAATTGTATAGCCTTTCGAGCTCTCATATGAGGTACGCGAACGGCATAGGGCTTGCGGGCATAGGGCATACCTCACCACGCTTGAGAACCGCTATATGTTAAACAAAAATCAAACAATGAGTGGGGTGGGATCTCCCACCCTGAATATACAATTTAAATGCGCGACAGCTTACTCAAAACGGTCGATCGCACCTACTCCTTCAAAAAAGTACGCGTGGCGCAGCTATCCCCCTCCTTAATCGCCCCCAAAAAGCAGAGTTAGCTCTCATTTACTTTGCATATCGTAATTATTAAGAAAAGCTATCATTTTTTTTCAGTAGCTTTCCGCTGCTCCCTGCGGGTTTTACAGCAATACTTAAATACGTATAAGCCGATCGGCACTTAACCAAAAGTTTTGTTACAATGGGTACGCTGTTACAAATCGTAACTTATGCTGGTTTCTATTTTAATAATTGACGTTGCCCTCGTTGCCTGGTCTTTGCATCTAATGCAGGAGGCGATCGAGCAACGGGAATTTTCACTAATGCTAGCCGGCACTCTAGTTGCGGCCTCAGCCGCGGCCCTGGTAGTCGTCTACTTCCTCATGGGGTCTTGTTTAAGCCATTTAACCGAAATATCCCAACATCTGTACCAACAATCGGGCAGGAATTAACAATTGCTTCTAAGTGAGGAGAAGTTTTTTGAGAAAAGCCAAAAGCCTTACCAATCCAAGGCTAAAAAGTAATTTTCCAAAAACGCTTGACAAATATTGGTATGTTAAGGCATGATTGAGAGCGCGAAAAGAAAGGGGAATTAGCTCAGTTGGTAGAGCACTACAATGGCATTGTAGGGGTCAGCGGTTCGAGCCCGCTATTCTCCATAGATAAGATTTAATCAGACGGCGGTTTCAACCGCCCGGTCTTCTTTGGGCATTACCATATCCTTAAGTTCGATCGATCCTTTGGGATCAAGAAAACCAATTTTCCCGTAAAATCAGAACAGTTTATCTGCAAAAAAAGGGGCTACCCGTGGCAAAGTCAACTGAACCGAGCAATCCAGAGAAGCCGAGCCAGCTTGCCCGATCGCCTCTGTACGACCTATCATTAGAACTCAAAGGTCGAATGGTGCCATTTTCCGGGTGGGAGATGGCAGTGCAGTACGCAGGCATCAGCAGCGAACACCAAGCAGTACGCCAGCAAGCAGGAATGTTCGACATTTCCCACATGGGAAAATTTGGTTTGAGAGGGAAACAACTAATCGCAAAATTTCAACCCTTAGTACCCTCAGACTTGAGCCGCTTGCAACCGGGTGAAGCTCAATATACAGTCTTGCTCAATGCCAAAGGCTGCATCTTAGACGACATTATTTTCTACTGCCAAGAACCAGACGCTACCACTAGCGAAGAACGTGCAGTAATCATTGTCAACGCCGCCACTCGCATCAGAGATAAAGCTTGGATTGCAGCTCACTTAGAGTTAAGCGGAGTTAGTTTCACCGACATCTCCTCAGAAAAAGTTCTGATCGCAATTCAAGGGCCGGAAGCCATCAACTATCTCCAGCCTTTTGTCGAAGACAATCTATCACCAATTAAGGCATTTGGCCACTTAGAAACAAACCTGTTGGGACAACCAAGTTTTATCGCCAGAACTGGTTACACCGGCGAAGATGGATTTGAGATCATGGTGGATGCCGAAGTCGGAAAAGAATTGTGGAAAAAACTCCTAACTGCTGGGGTTGTTCCCTGCGGTTTGGGTGCAAGAGACACCTTGCGTTTAGAAGCAGCAATGGCTCTTTACGGTCAAGATATTGACTATAATACTACGCCTTTAGAAGCTGGATTAGGTTGGGTTGTTCACCTCGATACCAAAGGAGATTTTATTGGACGCGAGGTTTTGGAACAGCAAAAAGTGAGTGGAGTTTCAAGGCGGTTGGTAGGGCTAGAAATGGCAGGGAGGCACATTGCGCGCCACGGCTATCCGGTCATATTTGAAAGCGAAACAGTAGGAGAAGTTACTAGCGGTACATTATCGCCTACCTTGAATCGGGCAGTCGCCCTCGCAGTTGTTCCAGCAAAATTAGCTAAAATCGGTCAGCAATTAGAAGTCGAAATTCGTGGCAAAAACTATCCGGCTACAGTGGTCAAAAAACCATTTTATCGATCGCCAAATCGCTTGTAGGGTGCATCAGCTAAAATCATCTTCGCCGCCAGTAGAAAAACTGTGACTGACGCACCTTACGAATTTCAGCAAAATTGCACCAAGTTGTAAGGTGCGTCATTTAATAAGATTTAATTGATACTTTGTTCATTGCGAGAAAAAACATGGCACTACAATACCCCGAAGACTTGAAATACCTAGACACCCACGAATACATCCGACTCGAAGGCGAAATAGCAACCATCGGCATTAGTGCCTTTGCAGTTGACCAACTCGGCGATATCGTGTTTCTAGACTTGCCCGAAGTGGGTGCAGGGTTGGAAAAAGGCGAAGCTTTCGGTACAGTCGAGTCAGTGAAAGCTGTTGAAGACTTGAAAGCACCCATTACCGGCACTGTCGTCGAACGGAATGATGCCATTGTAGAATCTCCTGAGAATTTAGCTGAAGATGCCTATGGCGCTGGGTGGCTGTTGAAAGTGCGCGTTGACAATCTCAGTGAAGCAGATGACGCTTTGTCTGCCGAGAAGTATCGCCAAATGGTGGAAGGGGAATAGGGAATGGGGAATGGGGAATAGGGCTCGTTGATTCTGCCACAAGAGGAGACGGCAGTGCCGTGTCCCTACGCCAGATTAATTGTAGGGAGACGGCACTGCCGTATCCTAACTGTCGGACTTTGATAGACATAGAAAATCCCCCCTCTTCCTTAGCAAAATGTTACAAACTAAAGAAGTAAAAGTCTATTCAGGAGAATCCGCTTGGTACTCTACAGCCCGAAAGTTGAACCCAGCCAGCAGCAAAACCTTTCCCCCATCAGTGGTTTTGCGGGGCGGCACATTGGCCCGACACCCAGCGAAATCCAGCAAATGCTGGATGTTTTGGGTATTTCCAGCCTCGATGAGTTGATTGACAAAACTGTTCCAGCGGCGATTCGCATGAATCAACCCCTGCAACTTCCCGCAGCGCAAAGCGAGTACGCTGCTTTGGCAGAATTGAAAGAAATTGCTGCAAAAAATCAGGTATTTCGATCGTACATCGGCACTGGATATCACGACTGCATCACTCCCCCAGTCATCGGCCGCAATATCCTGGAAAATCCCGGCTGGTATACAGCTTACACTCC
>PVWI01000450.1 GCA_003003725.1 filamentous cyanobacterium Phorm 6
CGATCGCACCCTGAGTCGCAGCAATCCGGCGCTGGGCCAAAACTTGCCTTTGCTCATTCAGTTGCTGCTTATCGATTTGCTTGTCCAAAGCCACAACCTGGGCATTCAAACTCTCAATCTGCTGCTGGTTAGAGCCAGTTTCCCGGTGCAAATCGCCAATTTTTGCCTCAATTTCATCCAAGCGCTTTTGCAAGCCACTGACATCGCTGTCAGGAAAATTTCGCAGCTTGTTGTGAATATCGTCTAACTGCGTTTCCACGCGAGAAAGTTCGGCTCTGGATCGGCTGACATTGGCTTGCTGGCGGTCAATTTCCTCCCAGAAATCAGCCACTTGTCTATTAATTTCATTTACCCGATCGCTAATCCGAATCGTAGTTTCTTCCACATCGCCAACACCCGCTTTATCCATCCAACCGCTAACATTTTCGCGAGCTTCAGAACCCTCCACTAATTCTGTACCGCAGATGCAGTGCTGGTGCGCTAATAACTTTTCCAAAAACGGCCGCTGAATCCCCGAAAGCAACTCACCTTTCTCCCGCAAACCCCCGACAATTACGTCGAATTCAGCCGCAGCATCCGACAGAAATACCGCGTAACCGCGCACAGAAATTGCTCGTTTGATAGCATCAGAAGCCAGCACAATTTGTTGCTTAAATAAACTCCGCTGCTTTTCCAACTCGTCTCGCAAATTTTGCAACTCGGCAGCACCGCCCAGTTGCAGCAAATCACCGTTAACTGCTTTTCTTAACTCGCCTTGATGAATCAATTCTTGCTCCATTTCTACTGTTTGTTGCAAAAATTGTTCTCCCTCTTTCTGAAATTTTTGCTTCTCTTTCAAAAGTTTCTTAATTTCGGAATTCCCAATCATTCTTAAATCTGTTTCTAGAGACTTTCTGGCATCTCCCAAATGTCGGATAGAACGATTCAGCACCTCTACTCCCAGCAATTCCTTAGTAGCTTCAGCAATTTCTGCTTTCTTATCGTGGCGGACAATTTGCTCGATTCGTTCCCCGTCAAAAAAGAAATATTGATGCAAACTTTCCGGCAAAATTCGTCCGATAATATCATCAGGATGCTGGGGCGGCAGCATCCAACGGCCGTCATCTTTTGCTACCTGCATGAACAATTCGCTTTTGATGTGTTCGACACTATTTTGACTTTTGTAAGCATGGCAACTGCGCCTTACTTGGTAGCGCTTGCTGTCGTGTTCAAACACGATTTCCACCCAACAAGGTACTCGTTTGCCCGGTTTTGCTTCCGCAATAGCGCGTTTATTTACTGATTGTTCTTCCGTAAAACCCGCGCTCAAATTTCCGTAAAGTCCCCACGTAAAGGCATTCATCAAAGCTGTTTTTCCAGCACCGTTATTGCCGTGAATCACTGTAATATTTCGCGGCCCCCAGGCTAGCTTAATTTCGGGTGTTTGGCCGAAAAACTGCCGGAAATTACACAGATTAATTGAAATCAGCTTCATACAATTGCTTCCTTAATAACTTTCAAAATGTCATCGCTAATATAGCGGGGAGCCCTCATGTACAGTTTATCTTTTTCAATTTCTAATACCCGCTCGATAATTTGTCGGACTTCGGGCGGCGCGCTAGTAATTGGTTCTTGTACGTCGCTCAATTCTTGATGAGTTTGATAAGCAGAACGCTTTTCTGCTAAAATGTTTGTCGGTACGGCTGCGATCGCGCTATCTTCATATCTAAATGCCATAATCAGATTTTCATTCAGATTTTCAGTCATATTTTTTTGGACAAATATTAAAAAGTACAGAGCTTACGCATGGGAGACGAGAAACCCGGTTTCTGAGTTTTGCGCGTGCAAGAAAACTAAACTAGCAACTCAAACCGCGATCGCATAATTTATATATTCTCTAAAATAAACCGAACCTGAATAAATGTCAAATATCTAATAGCCCGTAACGTCTCTGAATTTGCAGCAATTTCACTCTGGCTTCCCCAGCATTGTCGGCTAAATCGGCAAATTCTAAGAATCGTTTTAACTCTTTTCGCAGGAAGTTGCGTTCCACTTCTAAAGTTTCTCGTCCCAAATCAGGCGGCAAAACTATCATGTCAAATAAAGTGGCTCTTTCCTTCCCTGGATGTGGCCGCAAAATGCGTCCCCGGCGCTGAATGAATTGGCGCGGATTGCTGCTACTTGCTAAAATTACAGCATTGCGAATTGCGGGAATGTCAACGCCCTCATCTAAACACCGAATCGCTACCAAACCTTGCAATTCCCCACTCTCAAATTGTTGGCGCAATCTTTCTCTTTCTGCTGAAGGAGTGGCCGCAGTATAAGTGTTGACTCGATAGCCTAATTCTGAGCCCAATAACTTAGCAGTTTCTGTTAGTTGGCGGTTGTTATTTTGGCGCGTCGCACCTTCCACTGAACCATCACCGCAGTAAAATAAAGTATGTGCGGTATCGAGACGGTGAATCATTAATTCTCGTAAAGCTATTAACTTATTTGCAGCAGCCCCAATTAACCGAGCTCGCTGCATTAATAAAGTTGTTAAAGCATCGTTTTCTTCTGCTTTTTCATCGCCCCAAAGCGCCCAGCCAATTTTTTTAGTTAAGTAAGAGTATTTTCGAGTTTCAGCTTCGGTCAATTCTACTAAAATTGGATAGTATAAATAATGTACTAATGCTTTTTGGCGGATGGCATCGGCTAAGGTGAGTTCCGGCTGCAAAACTGGGCCGAAATAATCTAAAATAGCTTCGGTTCCTTGTTCGTCGAAATGTCTTTCTGGGGTGGCGGAAAGGGCGAGTCGCAGCCCAATATTGCGTGGTAAACTTTGTCCTAAACGGGGCGCGCCTAGGTTGTGAACTTCGTCTCCAATGATTAGGGTTTTTTCGGGGAAATAGCGCAGTTGCGATCGCAAGCTATCTCCCATTAAGGTAGCATTAGTAGTGATGATTGTGAGAAATGCTCGTGAAGCGCAACTATCCCGTAGGGAATCGCCCGCTCGAACCTCATACAAACCCGCAGCGAGTTTATTTTGCCAACTGCGAGCCTCTTCAAAAGCCAAAATAGGTTTTAAACCAAATTTCTCCGATTCACGCGCCCACTGATTCACCAGGTGGCAGTAAGGGCAAATTACGATGAGGACTTGCAAGTTAATTTTTTGGTATAATTCAGTGGCGATCGCCAGTGCAGTAATCGTCTTGCCGCTACCCGTCGCCATCTTCAGCGTACCGCGTCCCTGATTCGCAAACCAATTAGCAACCGCTTCTCGTTGATACTGCCGCAATTGCAGCGTTGGCGGCATTCTCGGAAACCCAAATTGCGAATTATTGGCTGTTGAGTGATTCACCTTTAAATGCCGTTAGATGCAAAATTACCTATACTCAACTGTAACTCATTTCTAACTAAAATTTAACAACCCAAACAAATCATTCGCTGATAGTTGCAAACCCGACAGTACATCGAGCACAGGTAA
>PVWI01000115.1 GCA_003003725.1 filamentous cyanobacterium Phorm 6
TCTACCTAAAGGCAGCGTAGTTCTCTCGGTAGCTGTTAGCTTAGAAGCCTCTACTGGTCGTTTCTTAAACACAGTTGCTTGCAGCATTGTCATCGTCAAAGCATTCGGATCAAAAGGGACTTCTTTGCCGTTTTTCTTGATTTGAACGTGCTGCCAATAAATAAATCCGACATTACCGAAACCGGGAATAGCTTCGGCAAAAGTTACTCGGAAATGTCCCAAAATGCACGCATAACCAGTGATGGCGTAGGTACTACCTAAAATTAGGTCGGCAACTTGATTTGCAGGCAGTTTTGATGAATCTACTGGTTGAGCTTTAATCTGAGTTGTTTGAGTTACCAACAGTTGAGCACTGACGTTGCTATTCGGTACGTCAGCAAGGTCAAATTTCAGGACTTTCGTACCTTTGGCTAACTGAACGTCTGGTTCGTAAAAATAGCCAAAAGTGCCGATCGGCGTAATTGCCGAATCCAGAACCACCTTGAGATGCCCGTCAATAAATCCGTACTTGCTAACCGCCAAAGTTTGGCCTGCTCTGACAAGAACTTTTTGCTGATTGTTAAGCCGGGAAGAATCAACCGGAGCTACCTTAAATAAAGTGTCAGAAACTATCTTTAAGCTGAGAGATTTTCCGACAGTCAGCGGATCGGAACTTACGGTAATGTAAATTATTTGGCTGCCGGTAACATTGCCTTTGCTGTCAGTTGCTCGCAGGCGTAGCCACCGAGCTCCAGCTATCTTAAATCCCTGCGGCAAATTTACTTGCCAAGTGCCGTTAGTTTGATTGAGAGTGACGGTTAGCGGGAATTTATCCTCGGCGAGTACCTCAACTTTTACGACTTCTTGTCGGTCAAATTTACCCCCAAGGACGATCGCCTGATTTACCAAAACTTCCGTCGGGCCTTGATAAGTTAAATTTGGTGCCGGGTTAAAAGATTTGCCCCCGCGACTGAATTGCACGAAATCGGGAAACACAAAACCCGTATTTCCAAATGGTGGTAAATTTTCAGTCAGCGAAACTTTAATGTGACCCTGTTCTATAGAGAATCCCGAAACTCCGTAAATCATTCCCGCAGGCAAATTAATTTTGTCTGCTGCTTGCAGGTTTGCCGCAGCCGCCGACCGCTTTTTAAGTACAGTCGTTTTGACAACAGTCATGATAACTGCATTTCTATCAAATGAAATTCCCCGGCCGTCTTGCAAGATTTGGACGTGCTGCGAGTACAAAAATCCTGAATTGCCGAAACTGGAAATCGCGCGATCGAAGGTGACACGAAAATGATTTTCTACGCAAGCATAGCCGAGAATATTGAACGTTTCTCCCTGATTAAATTGGACTTTCTGATTTTCTGCTAAGGTAGCAGAATCTGCGGGGCTGCGCTTTAACCAAGTTTTTTTGTTTACCCACAGCAACTGCATTCCAGCGGCTGGGGTAGGTAGTTGAGCGCGATCGAAGATCAGAATTTTTGCACCTTTCGTGATGACTACGTGTTTTTCGTAGAAAAAGCCGGATTTTCCCACCGGGGAAATTGGATTATTTAGTTGAATTTGCAGGTGTCCGTCTTCTAACTCGTAGTCGGTAATTTGATAAGTTGTTCCTGCTGGTACGTCCGCTTTTTGGGTATCATTAAGATTGCTAGTCGGCACTGTTCCGGCTTTGAATCTGGTAAATTGGACAGTAATTAACGTGAAAGATTCATCGGGTGTGTTAGCAGCCGGATTAACTTTGATGTTAATTGTTTGTTCGCCGATAACTTTGCCAGTCTTATCAGTTGCCTTCACCTGCACTGTGCGAGTTCCAGGGCGATCGAATCCTTTATTTAAACTGATATTCCAAATGCCTGTAGATGGATCTATCGCGGCATTTAAAGCTGTTGAGCCTTCTGTGGCTGAAATCGCGGCCACTCGATTTTTGTCAAAACTGCCAACTAAGACAGCGGCTCGATTGGCCTCAATTTCTTTTGGGCCTAAGTAACTCAAAATAGTGTTGGTGCTTGTCATTATCTATCAGCCTACCTACTTAATTATTCAGCTACAGCAAGGATAACTTCTGATTTTATCAAACACAACGATCGATCCCCAATAAAACCGCCCCTAGATTCAGTCTACGGGCGGTAAGTGCCTTTGAAAGCACGAATTTTTAATTGTTGGCGGGATTTCGGCTCAAAGTCTAAGCAAAGCACAGGGGATTTAAGCCCCCACCTTTAGGTGGATTGTTTTTAGGCAGGGGATTTAAGCCCCAGCCTAAAAACTTCACTGTCAACTGTCAACTGTCAACTGTTAACGTAGGGCGTACACCGCGCACCTGACGATAATCTAGGCTGGTTGAGCGGATTTGTCGTGCAAGTTTTGGGGGAACAAATTTAGTTAGAGTAGGCTGTTAGCCACCGTACCCGTGACCCCTCACTAAACTATGGTGACAAGAATATCTTGAGCGTGAGTGTCAACTTTCATGGTGTCCCCTTCATAAACTTGAATGATTTTGCCGGTACCATCGATGACAAAAGTAACACGCTTGGCATAATCGCCCTTCTCGACATCGTATGCTTTGGTAATCGCACCATCAACATCTGCTAATAGCTGGAAAGGCAAACCGTACTTCTCTGTGAACTTTTGGTGAGATTCTTCGTTGTCGCGGCTGACACCGAGAACTACAATATCTTTGCCCTTGTATTCTTCATGGGCTGCTTTGAAGCTTTGGGCTTGTCTGGTGCAGCCTGGGGTGTCGTCTTTGGGGTAGAAATACAAGATGACGGTTTTACCCGTAAATTCGGAGAGGGATACTGTTTTGCCGTTCGTGTCTTTGGCGGTAAACTGAGGGGCAGCGCACCCAACTGGTAAAGTCATAGTTTTGTTTCCCTTGGGATTTATTAAGTGTATTTTAATTGATTTTGGACTGTTGCTGTCAATCTTTTGAATGCCAGATTCGGGATTGACTGCGGGAAAGGGAAAATTCGCGCTTTGAAATAGTTCGGCTGGGTTATTTTCTGCCTTGACTGGCGGGCGATCGCGTGTTATATTATTGGTGTTTGATCCTATTGTTATAAAAATTTTGTAATAAAGGTAACAATTTTATGAAGCTAGATATTTTTGAGTATGTGTATAATAAAGGTCTGCCTGGTGAATGGCGAGTTGAAGAATGTCGATTAAGCAAAACAAATTTAATTGTAGGTAAAAATGCTAGTGGTAAATCAAGAATTTTGAGGGCAATACATACTCTATCAGAGTTACTATCAGAAAGTGGCTCTCTTGCTCCCCGACCCAAAAGCTATGAATGGCGTTTGTTGTTTGATATTGATCGACCTGAAGAAAAAACAGAATATATATTGAAAATAGAGAAAGGTCTGGTAATTCAAGAAAAATTAATTATATACAGTGAAAGTGATAAGCCACTTTTAGATAGGAATGAATCAGGTGAAGGTACTATATTCGCCAAGAAAATTAAGCAAAATATTGATTTTCAAACTGACAAAACAGAACTCGCAGTTGTTAAGCGTAGAGATTCTATTCAGCATCCATTTTTAGAGAATTTATATCAATGGTCTAGTTCCCTAAGATTTTATGAGTTTGGAGCACAGCTAGGGAAAAATACTATGGCTCATATTCGTTTTACAATGGAATTACTGAAAAATCAAACCGATTTCAAAGATTCTAATTTTGTGGTCGGTATATTTGTGATTGGAAAACAGGAAATAGGCGAGCCGTTTATACAAGCAATTCTCTCTGACATGAGAGAAATTGGTTATAAATTATCAGAAATTGGCACAAAAGTGCCATCTTTAATCAATCCCGATATTTCGGTTGATAGCCCCGATAACTTACCACAGTTTTTATATATTCAGGAAGAAGATTTAACTTCTGTTACAGAACAATCAGAAATTTCACAAGGAATGTTTCGAGCTTTATCATTGTTTATTCAAATCAATTACTCTTTACTAGCAAGTAAGCCTAGTTGTATTGTGATTGATGATATTGGAGAAGGGTTAGATTATCAACGATCTTCCTCTATAATTAAAATCCTAATTGAGAAAGCTGAGAGAGGATTAGTTCAACTTATTATGACTACCAATGATGAGTTTATTATGAATGGTGTTCCGATAGAATATTGGTCATTGATTGAACGAACTCCTGGGAGTGCAAAATTACATAACATTTATAATTCACGCGAGAAGATTGAAGAGTTTAAGTTTATTGGACTTAATAACTTTGATTTGTTCACCAGTGAGTTTCTGTTACAAAAAGAAGGTGATGAAGAGGCAGCATAAATTATGATACAAAAGAAAATTGCTTGTTTTGTTGAAGGACAAACAGAACAGATTTTTGTTGAAAAGTTATTTCAGGAAATTGCGGGATACAAAAAAATATCTATTGAAACTTTTAAATTTCAAGGCGGTAAAGATAATCGTATAATTCAATCACTTAAACCGAGTATAGTAAAAGATACTCCTTTCTTTGTTCTTTTATATAATTGCAATTGTGATTCTCAGGTACTTTCTGATATCAGAAAACAGCATGAAAGTCTAACTAATAATGGCTATGAAAAAATTATAGGACTTAGAGATTTATACCCACAGCCTTTAGAAAAAAAGCAAGAAATAGAAAAAGGAATCAGAGGCTTTTTGAAGCCTTTGCAAAAAACGGGAGTTCCAATTTCTGTAATTTTAGCTGTAATGGAAATAGAAGCATGGTTTTTAGCAGAATGGAATTATTTGGCTAAAATAGATAATCGTTTAACTCCTAACTTTATCCTACAAGAATGTGGTTTAGACCTAAAAAGTATCGACATTGAACAAAGGGAACATCCTAGTCAAGATTTAGATGAGATTTATCGGTTAGTAAGTAGTAATTATGATAAAACTGAAAAAGCATCGCAAGAAATTATAACTAATCTTGATTATGAATTTTTGTATTTGCACTTGGTTAACAGTGTTAAGCAACTAAAAAAGTTTATTGATGAGATAGATAGTTTCTTGGTTTAGTAAATCAACCCCGAAACTTAGCATAAAATCTGTAACAATTAAAAATATAGTACCTCTTCAAAATTTCTCCCAATGACTTTTATCCCATCCGAAGCGTTTAAATCTATTAGTTATCCCGATCGCACTGTCAAAAGAGCCGATCGCGCGATCCGGTGCGCCCCATTTCAATTACACTTCTTCCAGACCATCCGCGATAATAGCGTTTTCCTAAGTGCGATCGCCTCAAATACTGGTGTCGAAAGCGGCTACACCCGATCGCCCGTAGCCGAACTGACAGCCGAAAACTCCCTGCTGTGGCTGATCCAAGTCGGCGTACTGCGGCGCGAAGTAGACGGACAAGGGATTACCGATAGTTTTCGCCTCACGCCCCTGGGCCGCCAACTCGTGGAAAAATGGGAACAGCAAGGAAATAGTTTACCGGCCGCGTCATTGTGCGATCGTATCGGAAATGCTGTTAGTCGCGGGTTGGGAGTATTTCTATGACCCTTTCTCGCTTGCTACAGTCCGACAGGGAATCAATTCCCTGTCTCATAGCTAAAGTCGGTTAAAACCGACTGCAAGTCTCAATTTAACTCGATGTTGAGTTTCGCATTGCACCTTAATCAACCTCTTCATTCCTCTTCCAGAGGACTTGCGCTATGAGACAGGGATTTCAATCCCTGTCGGACTCGCCGTCAAACGAGTTAGACCGCGATCGCACGATACCAGTTTTTGAAGAACCGGGCGCGATCGTCCCCGTCCCCGCCTTTGCTGAATCCTTTAGTCTCACGGTCGGTCAAATGTTCAGTTGGTTGACTGAGTAGCGACGCCTGGATTTATGAAAGATTTTTTAACCGCAGAGGGCGCAGAGGGCGCAGAGGAAGAGAAGAGAGTGTTCTTTGCGGATTTGTTTCGATCTAATGTGCGGGCGATCGCCTATACTGGGATATCTGGTTGTCGGCTCTTCAAGGACGAGAGAGGACTAAATTCTTCACTACAAACTAATTTATGATTATTTAACCCGACTTGATAAGTAAGTCCACCTAACTAAACTTAAGAGATCGAGGGCTAAAAAACTTGCTGTATAAGCATTCTTTTTTCCTTCTTCCTTCTTCCTTCTTCCTTCCTTCTACTAACAACTAACTACATAAAACGTTTCTCAAAAATGGAAGCTAAATCTTACAAAGACACGGTAAACCTGCCCAAAACCAAGTTTGATATGCGCGCTAACGCCGCCAAACGGGAACCGGAATTGCAACAATTTTGGGCAGATGAACATATCTATGATCGACTTTCCGAGGACAATCCAGGAGAGTTGTTCATCCTCCACGACGGCCCGCCCTACGCTAACGGACAACTTCACATCGGCCACGCCCTCAACAAAATCCTCAAGGATTTTATCAACCGCTACCAAATGCTGCGCGGTAAAAAAGTTCGCTATGTTCCCGGTTGGGATTGTCACGGATTACCGATCGAACTTAAAGTATTGCAAAACATGAAATCGGACGATCGGCTAAATCTTACCCCGATCGACCTCCGCCACAAAGCCGCCGCCTTCGCGCAGCAAACAATGGAACAGCAGCGCGATTCCTTCCAGCGCTACGGGGTTTGGGGCGACTGGGAACACCCGTATTTAACCATGAAACCCGAATACGAAGCCGCTCAAATCGGCGTTTTCGGTCAAATGGTGCTCAAAGGCTACATCTACCGCGGCTTTAAACCCGTGCACTGGAGTCCGAGCTCGAAAACAGCCCTCGCCGAAGCAGAATTGGAATATCCCGAAGGCCACGTCTCGCGCAGCATCTACGTCGGCTTTCATGTCAGAAACTTGTCAAAATCCTTGCAGTCGAAGCTCAAGCGCTATATGCCGAGCCTCTGGGCCGCGATTTGGACGACTACCCCTTGGACGATTCCGGCAAACTTGGCGATCGCAGTCAATCCCGAACTGATGTATGCAGTGGTGGAACCGCCGGCAAATTCCCACATCGCCCAACAATTTATGTTAGTTGCTGTCGATGCGGTCGATCGACTTTCGGCAACTTTCAACACAGAATTAAAAATCCTGGCTACCTTCCCAGGTAAAGAATTAGAAGGCTGCACCTACAAACATCCGCTGTTCGATCGCGAAAGCCCGATCGTTGCCGGCGGCGACTACATTACCGCTGACTCAGGAACCGGATTGGTGCACACCGCACCAGGCCACGGACAAGAAGACTTTATCGTCGGAAAACGCTGCGGTTTGCCAGTTTTAACACCCGTTGATGAAAACGGAAATTTCACAGCAGAAGCCGGAGAGTTTGCAGGTTTAAATGTCCTCGGAAACGGCAATAGCGCAGTAATTGAGGCATTGGAAAAGGCAAATTGTTTGATTAAAGAGGAAGCTTATCCTCACTCCTATCCTTACGATTGGCGCACTAAAAAGCCGACGATTTTTCGGGCGACGGAACAGTGGTTTGCGTCGGTTGAAGGGTTCCGAGATGAAGCGTTAAAAGCCATTTCTAATGTGAATTGGATTCCCGCCCAAGGCGAAAATAGAATTACTGCAATGGTGGGCGATCGAGCGGATTGGTGCATTTCTCGCCAGCGGACTTGGGGCGTTCCGATTCCGGTATTCTACGACGAAGAAACCAACGAACCGCTGTTAAATGAAGAAACGATCGCCCATGTGCAAGCCATCTTTGCCGAGAAGGGTTCGGATGCTTGGTGGGAATTGTCGATCGCCGAATTACTGCCAGAATCTTACCGCAACAATGGCCGCACTTACCGCAAGGGTACGGACACGATGGATGTGTGGTTTGACTCCGGTTCTTCCTGGGCCGCAGTTGTCAAAGGGCGATCGGAATTAAACTATCCTGCTGATATTTATTTGGAAGGTTCAGACCAACATCGGGGCTGGTTTCAATCCAGCTTACTTACGAGTGTAGCAACTAACGGCGTTGCTCCTTACAAAACAGTTTTGACTCACGGTTTTGTGCTGGATGAAAAAGGCCGCAAGATGAGCAAATCTGAAGGCAATGTCGTCGATCCTGCCGTCGTAATTAAGGAATACGGGGCAGATGTTTTGCGGTTGTGGGTGTCTTCGGTAGACTATTCCGCCGACGTGCCTTTGGGCAAAAACATTCTCAAACAGCAGTCGGATGTTTACCGCAAAATTCGCAATACAGCTAAGTTTTTGCTGGGGAATTTGCACGACTTCGATCCGGCAAAAGATGCTGTAGCTTACGAGGATTTGCCAGAACTCGATCGCTATATGCTGCACAGAATGGGCGAAGTTTTTGCGGAAGTTCAAGATGCTTTTGAAAACTTCCAATTTTCCCGATTCTTCCAAACGGTGCAGAATTTCTGTACGGTGGATTTGTCTAATTTTTACTTGGATGTTGCGAAGGATCGACTTTATATCAGTGCGACAGATGCCCGCCGTCGCCGCAGTTGTCAGACGGTAATTGCGATCGCGGTGGAGAATTTGGCAAGGGCGATCGCACCTGTTTTGTGTCACATGGCTGAGGATATTTGGCAGTACCTTCCCTATCCAACTCCGTACAAATCTGTGTTTGAGGCTGGTTGGGTGCAACTTGATGCAAAATGGCATAATCCTGAATTGGCGACGCGCTGGCAGTATTTGCGCCAAGTACGCGGCGAAGTTAACAAGGTTTTGGAACAGGCGAGGACTGAAAAGGCGATCGGTTCTTCTTTGGAAGCTAAGGTTTTATTGTATGTTCCTGATGTCGCGAAAAGAGCGCAATTGGAAGCTTTGAATCCTAGCAGTGAAGGATTGATGGATTATGTGCGATCGCAAAATGCAGCGATCGAACTAACCGCAGAGGAGAAAGCAAAAGCAGTACAAGATCGACAGGAAGAAAAAGCTGCAAGTGTTGCAAAAACCTTGACAATAAAGACTGTTAGTGTTGAGCAACAAACAGTCGCCAAGCGCGATGCAGGTTCTGCAATTGTAGAGTATTCTGCCCCTGAAGAATCGGCTTTAGACTTGCAGCAAGTGTTAGATCGCAGCGCCCAGTTTATCGCTGATTTGCCTGAATACGCGGGCAACTTTATCACAGAATACCAAAAAGTTCTGGTAACGCTTGGGCTGTTAGCTTCTGTATTGGTAACGGGTAGAGTAACCCTGGCGGTTTTGGATACGATGAATCAAATTCCTCTCTTGGAAGTCTTCTTTAAAGTCATCGGTATCTTATTTACAATCTGGTTTGTTTTCCGTCACTTGCTGTTTGCAGAAAACCGTCAAGAAATGGCACAAACAATTGATTCTCTGACAGCCGATGTGCTGGGACAAACAACTGCGCTTGTGCTTGTACAAACACAGGCGATCGTACTAGCACCCGTACTAGAGACAGCGCTTGTACCAATACAGCCGCAAACATCCGCAGTCGAACAAAGTTTTGCAGAAACACCTGCAATCCCGAAGGTAGAATTAAGTGCGGAGCCCAAAGCAGAAACTCCTGCTGAAGTAGCTGTACACTATCATTCTGCAAGTGGTAGCAACGGTGTAGATGAATTGCGCTATTTGTTCATCACATCAGAAGTGGAACTGGTAGAATCGAATGCAATCCTGCAAGAATTGCCGTACAGTTACCAATCTCCAGAGTTGGTGATTGGTGTAGTCAAAGCAGACGGCCAAAAGTGCGATCGATGCTGGAACTATTCTACTCATGTCGGAGAGTCGATCGAGCATCCGCTAATTTGCGAACGTTGCGTCTCAGCAGTTGACGGCAAATTCTAATCGCCGTCTTCAACCCGCGGAGGCGGGTTTCGTTTGTGTAGACGCGGTTTCAACCGCCGTCTCCAACCGCCGTCTCCAACTCTTGTGGGATGGGCTAGAAGCCTGTCCCCAATATGCTATTTCTTAAAAAAACGGCAGACAAATTCACCGGGGTTGTTTTGTCCAAACGCCAAAACAGTGCCATCTTTCTTAACGGTACTGTGGCTGCGGCAATTGTACACTTCCAGAGGCTGTTTGACTCCATCAACACTCAGAATCACCCTGTACTCCCAATAATTTTTCGCACTGCGTTTGATATCCACAATGCAAATCTCGCGCCCTTGATAATTGCGGCAGACAGAAGCCTCAGCCGGAAGCGCGACTGAGAAAAAAGAGATTAATAGTAACAACAAACAAACACATTTCATCACAGCGAATACGATCGTCCTCAAGTCGTTACATTGTAAGATAGCTGAACCATACCAGAACTGTAAGTCTGGCATCCAGTCAATTCCAAATCTGTAGTATTTATGGGATTAACAAATAACGGAATTCCCTCGCCCAAAATCAGCGGGTGCACCGAGAGAATTAACTCGTTGACAAGATTGTTTTTCAGGAAATCGCGAATCAGTAGAGAGCCTCCCACCAACCAAATATTTTTACCCTCTATCAAGCGCAAATCATTGACAAAACTCTCTAATTCTGTTACGACTTCCACATCATAATTTGCTGTAAAATCGAGATTTTTAGTAAAAACATAACTTTTTTTTTCTTGGTAGGGATACTCGCCAAAAGTTAGAACTTGTTCGTAGGTTTTGCGACCCATGAGGACTGTATCGATGCTATCTAAGAATTTAGTGTAGCCGTAATTTTGGTCTGTAAACAGCCAGTCAATATCGCCATTATATCTTGCGATATAACCGTCCAAACTAGATGCAATGAATAGTACAATTTTACGCATGGCAACACCGAGATTTTGGCTGTGGGGGCGATCGCCCGAGCTACCTTAATTTTAAATCATATCATGTCCGAAGACAACGACAATAAGATTGGTGCGATCGCACTAATTGACCGGATAGAAGTAGGCATCGAGGCCAAGCAACCGAGGTTTACGCATCGAGGCCAAGCAACCGGGTTTCTATGAGTCTTTGGTTTGGTGACTAAAAATACTGAGAGAAACCCGGTTTCTGAGGTCTGTGTTACCAACTGATGACAAATGATGCTACCCTTGGCATAGAAACTTGTTTGTTTATGAATCAAATTAAACGTGTTGCCATAGTGGGAGGAACCCACGGAAACGAACTCACAGGAGTTTACCTGGTGCAGAAATTCGATCGCGCGCCAGAGTCAATTGCGCGATCGACTTTTGAAACAATCGCCCTGCTAGCCAATCCCCAAGCCTGCGAAATCGGGAGACGCTACATCGATATCGACCTCAACCGCTGCTTTCGCCAGCAAGACTTAGAAAATCCCGATCTCTCCAGTTACGAAGCCCAGCGGGCGAAAGAAATATACCACATTTTTAGCTCAAAACACACCCAGAAACAAAACTTAATTATAGACTTGCACAGCACCACATCCAACATGGGGATAACATTTATTCTGGCCAGCCAGCATCCATTTAATCTGCAACTAGCAGCTTATTTAACATCCGTATATCCCCACCTCAAGCTGCTGGCTGCGACAACCAAGAATGAAGATAGTCCTTTGCTGCGATCGCTCTCCGAGTTAGGCGGTACGCTAGAAGTTGGTGCAGTGCCACAAGGCGTATTAGATGCGTCTTTGTTTCAGCAAACCGAGCAAGTTATCGGCACAATTTTAGACTGCACAGAAGCCTACAATCTAGGCACAATGCCTGTTGTAACAAATCCCCTGACTATTTATCACAGCATTCGGGCGATCGACTATCCCAGAAACGAGTCTGGAGGAATTCAGGCAATGATTCATCCTCAGCTACAATCAAGAGATTATGAAGCCCTGAATCCAGGCGATCCGATGTTTTTGACCTTTGATGGTGAGTCGGTCTTGTATGAAGATAAATCGACGGTTTATCCAATTTTTATTAACGAGGCGGCTTACTACGAAAAAGGAATTGCTATGTGTTTTACCCAAAAAGAAATTGTTCTTCAAGGTTTGTAGTGAGGACTTTAGTCCTTCTTAAATGCGGACTAAAGTCCGAACGATCGAACCTTATTTCTGGTTATTTTTCCGTCATATTTTGGGAATCAGGCGACAAAAATTTCTCTTCAGGAACAGCACGAGAATCCTGAAACTGCTTCCATACTTCCAAACTAAAAATGGACGCAAGCAGCCACACAAAACCCGCAATATAACCCAATACGGTTCACTTAACATATTTATGCCCTGGAGATCCCCCTAAATCCCCCGAAAGCAAGGGGGACTTTGAGGGCATTCTTGTCCCCCCCTTTTTAAGGGGGGTTAGGGGGGATCGTCTTAAGTAAACCGTATTGCAATATAACCAGCAATCACATCGGTAGGCCAGTGAACTCCGAGATAAAGCCGGCTCAAACCAATACCAGCAATTAATACGACTGTCAATCGGTAAATCAACCAGCGCTGTCTCGGAAAGCGCGCAGCCAAAAAATATCCTAGTAAACCGTAAACAACCATTGAAATCATCGCGTGCCCGCTAGGAAAACTGTAAAACTTTACCTCAACTGCGCGCTCCCAAAGTTGAGGTCGATCGCGCGCAAAGAGTTGTTTTAAGAGTATATTTAAACCAATAGCCCCAGCGCCAGTAATTGCAATCGTTATGGCTTCCGATCGATCTTGGCGCACCCACAACATAATACCCAAACTCACGCTCAGCATCAGCAGCAAATTTGGTTCCCCAAAAAATGTCAAGGCGAGCATGATGCGATCGCGCACCGGATCGTGCAGGCTCCTGAGATATAGTAAAATAGATTTATCAAAAGCGTAGGTTTCCTTTTCCAAAACCTCGTGAGCAATCGTGGCAAATGCCCACATCGCCAAAGCAGCAACAGCCAGGCCGCCAAGCCGAATTATTGAAATTAGCGATCAAATTTTAGAGAGCATTTTTTAAGTAATTAACAATTAAAAATCAAAAACAGACAATAATACAACAAATTTAGGAAACAAAAACGCCCGATAAATTGTCTAGATTCCTGAACAACTATATTTTGAATGATTAATTGATTTTTCACTACCCACCTCAGCTTTTACATCCCACAGACGAATGATTTTACTATCAAAAAAACAGATTACTGCAATTTTGTTGACCGTGGGGTTGACAAATATCGCTAGCTGTGCAAAAGATACCGGAGTAAGTACGCCGATCGCCCAAGCCAACACGATCGCCCAACGCCTAGTATCAACCGCAGTCGCCCAACAGCCCAACAGCCCCAAATTCGGTCAGCCGATCGCCTGTACGCTAGGAAAAGACTGTTTTGTTATGCACTATTTCGATCGCGATCCAAGTCCCGCCGCCGTCGAATTTGGCTGCGGGCGGCAAACCTACGACGGGCACGACGGCACAGATTTTGCGATTCCCGACGCGAAAGCAATGGCAAAAGGAGTTCCCGTAATTGCCTCCGCTGCGGGCAAAGTTTTGCGAGTGCGAGATGGCGTAGTCGATCGACGTTTGCAAAACCAGACAGAGAAAGCCAACGTCGCAGGTACAGAATGCGGCAATGGCATGGTAATCGATCACGGCGCAGGTTGGGAAGCCCAATATTGCCACCTTCGCCAAAACAGCGTTGTTGTCAAACCCGGAATGCAGGTAGAAAAAGGCACAGTTTTGGGCATGGTGGGAAACTCTGGCTTAGCCTCTTTCCCCCACGTACACGTTACTTTTCGCTATCAAGGCAAACCCGTAGATCCCTTTGTCGGCCCCGATGCCAAATTAGGCTGCAACACCGCCCGCAATCCAATTTGGGACAAGCCGATAGACTATGTTTCCACAGGTTTAATTCGTGCCGGTTTTGCCAACAAAGCACCTGACGAGAACACTGTTTGGGCAGGAGAATTTTCCGAGACTAAATTACCTGTCAATAGTCCTGTATTATTGTTTTGGGTGCAGAGTTACGGAGTCCTCAAGGGCGATCGGGAACAATACAAATTATTTGCACCCGATGGCAAAACTATCGTCAACGACAGCAAGGAAATTCCAGCCTCTAACCGCAGTTGGTTGCGTTATGTTGGCAAAAAAAACAGCACCAATTCTCCTCTGACTCCCGGAGTGTGGCGCGCTGAATATCGTTTGACGCGGGGCGATCGGATTTTAACAGAAGTTAAGCGAGAAGTTGAATTGCGTTAGTTAGTTGCCCGAACAACTGTTAATTAAAGCTCCGGTTGTCGCTTTAGTAGAAGCTAAAAATGATAATATCTAAGCTGGATTGCCACAATGTATGGCAGAAATGATTGCTGCTAAAATTTTCAATGAAAGAAGAAACAATAATATTTCCGCTATATATGGCAATACGGTTCACTTAAGACCGATCTCCCTGGCACACCCCTTAAAAAGGGGGGGACAAGAAAGCTCTCAAAGTCCCCATACAACCAGGGGGATGCGAGGGGGATCTCCGGGGCATAAATAGTGTTAAGTGAACCGTATCGCAATATATGGAGTAGTCACAACAGGGACAAACTGGAAATTTTTACGACTTAGCAATCAAATTATGGAAGTTTATTTAAATGATTATTTTATTGATAATTTTAGTAAAATTATTGGCAGTTTAAAATATTTGATCGATGCAGCTAGCCTGTGAAACAGGAAGCCAATCTCAGAAAACTTATCAATAATAGGTGAATTTAAGACCAATTTTCCCAAGCTTCAGCTACAATCTCGCTCAGCCATAGCCTTTGAGCCAAATCCAGCAGATTGTCGTCGGCGAGTACCTCAGCCTTTAACTCATCCAAAGATTGAGCTCGCGATCGAGCTATTTGAATCACGCCCGCGATCGCCGACGCCACCAATTCTTCATTCAGCGGGTGTTGTCGCAAAGCAATCATTTCTTGAGGATTCGTCGGAATGGGATAATTCATGAGATTGCATAATAATGAAGGGGCTGGATCTTCAGTCGCTGTGGATCAACCGATCGCTCTTGCTATCGAAAACCTAAAAATCTGAGAACATTGTAAACTTATTTAAAACTAAATAAGTATCCGGGAGTATAGCGTACTTTCCTCCCTTGTCAACTCCCCATCTTCATGAATTTATAGAGAACCTCAAATGCAAGAAATTCTTTATCTAGAAGTCCCCACACCGGATGCAGCGGCCGTCTGTACCTGGTTACAGCACGAATTTGACCCCGAAATCGGAGAAAAAATTATTACTCCTGACGGCTTTCGCTTGCTTTCAAACGCAACAGCAGCCGAGGTTTTGTTGTCTGGAACTGCAAATGCTAATCCAAAACCGACATTCGCTGACGCAAATTCAGGAAATCATCATTCTCGATCGACAGAACTTTCCACCTTTGTCTGGTCAGTCCAGCGCACAACTTATTTAAAAGTCTTTCGCCTAGAAGACGCGCCCGCAGGAGAAAGAAAGTTCCTGGAAACTCTGAATCTGGCTGTGAGAAACAAGTTTCCCGATCGCTACCCAGAACCCCCCACCGTAGACCTCACCAACCAGTCAATTTTTGAAGCTCTTGCCCCCTATTACCCTCTTACCGTCAAATACTTCCAAAAAATGCCCAAAGGCGAATACGACCTCCAACGCGTTTACTGGTGGGAGCAGCGCTGGCGCGAAAACACTCGCAATCCTCAAAAGCCAAAACAAGTCGTGTTTTTGAAGTCCGAAGAGAAGGAAGAAGGAAGAGGGAAGAAGGAAGAAGGAAGAGGGGAGAAGAAAGCAGGCACTGTTTCGTCAGATGCTGGCGATACTGTTTACGATTTAATTTATATCGGCGGAGCATTAGGAGTGATTCACGCCGCAGTCATGGCGAGATTGGGCTACCGAGTGCTGCTACTGGAACGAATGCCTTTCGGGCGGATGAACCGCGAGTGGAATATTTCACGGGATGAAATTCAAAGCTTAATTGATTTGGGTTTATTTACTGCTGCTGAAATCGAAACTTTGATTGCGCGAGAATACAAAGATGGCTACTGCAAGTTTTTTGATGCTAACAATCCACCCGTTGCTAAAGCGGAGATTCTGCACACGCCGAAGGTGCTGAATATAGCTTTGGACAGCGACAAACTGGTGTATTTGGCGGGAGTTAAGCTCACAGAAGCTGGCGGGGAAATCTGGGACGAAACTGAGTTTATCAGAGCCGATATTGAATCTGAAAAAGTTATCGTTCAGGGCTGCCACTTGCCGACAAAAACCGATCGCACTGTCAGCGGACGTTTGCTCGTCGATGCAATGGGTTCGGCTTCTCCCATCGCTTGGCAATTGAACGAAGGACGGACTTTTGACAGTGTTTGTCCGACGGTGGGAGGAGTCATCGACGGAGGAATTGAGCCGGGAGTTTGGGATTCCGATTACGGCGACGTTCTCTGGAGTCACGGCGATATTTCCCGCGGCCGCCAACTGATTTGGGAGTTATTTCCCGGCGCTGGAGGAGAACTCACAATTTATCTTTTTCACTATCACCAAGTAAATGCCGAGAATCCCGGTTCTTTGCTGGAACTGTACGAGGATTTTTTCGCAATTTTGCCGGAGTACCGCCGCTGCGATCTCGATAAATTGGTGTGGAAAAAGCCGACTTTTGGTTATATTCCAGGGCATTTTAGCAGCAGCAGCCAGGATCGGGCCGTGGCTGTCGATCGCCTAATTGCGATCGGCGATGCAGCATCTTTGCAATCTCCCTTAGTATTCACCGGTTTCGGCTCTCTCATCCGCAATCTTTTTCGATTAACAGACCTATTGGATACAGCTTTAAAGCACAATTTATTAAGTGCCAAGCACTTAAACCAAATTCGTGCCTACCAGAGCAATATATCAGTAACTTGGCTGTTTTCTAAAGGCATGATGGTGCCGACGGGACGAACTTTGCCACCCCAAAGAATTAATTCAATGCTCAATACCTTTTTCGGTCTTTTGGCAGAAGAAGAACTCGCCGTAGCCGAAACTTTTATTAAAGACAAAGCCGACTGGCTAACTTTCAATCGATTGGCAATTAAAGCAGCCGGAAAAAATCCTTCTCTCCTGTTGTGGATTTTAGATTTTGTCACCTTCCGGGATATTTTGCGCTGGCTGGGGAGTTACTTGAATTTTACTCTGCTGGCTTTGGCAAGTTTCCTATTCGGATGGCTTCCCAGTTTCGCCCGCAGAATACAGCCTTGGTTGGAGCCTCGCTATCCGGCTGTTTGGCTGCGGCTGTTGGCTACCAGCTATGCTTTTACCTACGGCATGGGAAAAGGGAAAAAAATAGTTTTGAGTTAAGTTTGATCGTTCGGACTTCTGTCCTCAAATTCCTAAATGACCTGCATCACAGGGGATTTAAGCCCCCACCTTTAGGTGGATTGTTTTTAGGCTGGGGCTTAAATCCCCTGCCTAAAAACTTCGCACTCCGAAGTCAACTGCCAACTGTCAACTGTCAACTGTCAACTGTTAACGGAAACTAGGCAATTCAATTTCAGCTAGCGATCGACGTTTTTTAGAAGTCCGCAGCGGACTAGCGATCGATGTCAGCCAGTCGGGTTGTCCGACTACTGTAGATTTCTCCTCAGTCGATCGCACTCGTTGAATGCCGGTTTCAACTGAATTCAAAATTTCAAAAGCCTTGGCTAATTCTTGACTCCCTAATGTGGTAGCAACAATTTCCGCGTCAGACTCAGCTACTGGCAGTTGAAGTTCGACAACCACTTTGGCAGAGTCAGTTTCCGGCTCCTGAGTCCGGTAGGTTTCGCTTTTCTCCAATTGAATGCCCGATGCTTGGGCTAATTTGTAGAGTTCCAGATTAGCCGTTGATTGATAGTCGATCGCATCGTCAGCAGGCGTTGGATGCTCTTGGGAGTCCGACCAAGGTTTGACAGGAGAAGCGTTGAAAGCGGGCGGCAGCGGAACCTGAGAGCTTTTGACTGTCGCGAGCAAGGATTCTAATTGTGCGTTGGCGGTATCTTGTTGATTGTCAGGTGGCTCGACAATCGGCGACTTGACGTGTGGCATCTCCAGACTTCTTTCCAAAGCAGCTTTGAATTGCAGGGTATGGCGTTGCTGGCGGTGCAAGCGCGATCGCAATTCCCTACAAACATTTTCTGTTGCTACTAGCTGGTGAAACTGCTCGTTGTAGCGCTGCACAGTAGACGCACATTCTCGCTCAACCGCCGCTAACCTGGTTTGGCTGCTGGCTAACTGACTACTTAAACTCTCGACAAAAATTTCTTGACCCTGAAGGGTATGATGAGAAACTTCCACTTTGCCAAACAACCGCGTCAATTGTTCTTGAGTGTTTTCGAGTTCAGCAGTCCGTTGTTCTAGCAAAGTTTCCCGATTCTGCAAGGTGTTTTGGGACTCTTTGAGAGCTGTTTCTAGCTGGGCGATGCGCTGCAAAAGGTCGCGGTTACATTCGTGCAACGCTTGCATGAGAGTGACTGGGGTCGATCCTTTGCTATACGCCTGTTCGGCATTCCCCAGCAGATTTTTAAAATTGTCTGAAATCGGGGGCGAACTCGCTTCGGTAGGCTGTGTCTGAGATGGCGAATTTTTTGTCTCAGATTTTGTAGGAATTGCATCTGGGCCGATCGCGTTGGGAAAATCGACTGTTTGCCAATCTTCTTCTGGCGGTCGATCGGCGGGGACGATCGACTCAAAGCCCCCTTTAGCAGCAAAATTTGGCTGAAATGATTCGATATCGGATCTTACAGCAGGGTGCGGTTGGTGCTGACTGGCTCGAAGATCAGCTTCTGACATGGCTTTTTATCCCAATAGTCACTCTTGTCTCAAATACAGTCTATCCCTATAGAACCCATTTGACATCTAAGAAGAGGGTGCAAGCCTTCTAATCATCAGCCTAATAAAACAAAGGTTGAGTTTG
>PVWI01000116.1 GCA_003003725.1 filamentous cyanobacterium Phorm 6
CAATCAAAGAAACCGGGTTTTTAGCTAATCTGTGGGTTCTAACGAAGTATTTCGGAAAAAACCCGGTTTCTGAGCACCTGTTGATATATTGATATCACCCAAATTCAGGAGACGGCAGTGCCGTTTCCCTACAAATAATCGGGTAGGGAAACGGCATTGCCGTGTCCGAATTTGCTTGATTTTGAGATGAACCGATCGCACTTCTTGCACAATCATATTCCAAATATGACTTTTATGAACATAATTAATGAATTTAATGAATTGACCTCAACAGAAATCTATTGAATACTGATTGTAGTAAACAACTTTTCAGTACATTTGAGCTTAAAGCAGGTTAAAAACTATGACTAAATCACGTTGGCTTCGCAAACTTTTACCCTTAGCAGTATCTTTCGCAACTACGATCGCACCAGAAACGCGATCCACACACAGCAAAAACCCCTGAAACTTACGTGGGGTGGGCATCTTGCCCGCCCCAAACATCCAAATATGACTTTTATGAACTTAATTAATGAATTTAATGAATTGACTTTAACCGCAATCTCTTGAATAATGATTGTAGCTAACAACTTTTCTGTAGAAATCATATAAGGAGAAAAACTATGTCCCAAGATAACAGAAAAAGTCCGCCGCCAATCTTTTTTATTATTGCTCTCGCCTTAATTGGGTTTGGCGCATACAAGTTCCTTCCCGGTTTATTCGCATCCAAAAGTTCAGATACGCCTACACCTGATTCTCCATCTACATCTACAACGGGTGCGAGTCCATCGGGTGCGATCGCAACTCGCATCAGTTTAGGAAATCAGCTATTGGTGACATCCCAAACTACACCAGACAAACAAGCAGGCGTTGAAGCTTTTAAGAGCGGAGATTTCTCAACTGCGATTCAAAAATTTCAGGCTTCGCTAAAACAAACTCGCAACGATCCAGAAACAGTTATTTATTTGAATAATGCCACAGCCAGCAGTGGTTCTTCCTTGAAAATTGCTGTCAGCGTCCCCATTGGTAGCAACCCCAATGTCGCCCAAGAAATCCTCCGAGGTGTCGCTCAAGCTCAATCTGAAGTCAATAATAGCGGTGGCATCAATGGCGCAAAACTGCAAGTAGAAATTGTCAACGATGACAACAATCCAGCAATTGTGAAAGAAGTTGCAAACACATTGACAAAAGATCCAACTATACTAGCAGTAATTGGACACAATGCTAGCAACGCCTCTCTCGAAGCTGCTCCAATCTATCAGCAAGAAAAACTGGTAATGGTGACACCGACAAGCTTTGCCAATAATCTCTCTGGATTTGGCAGTTACATCTTTCGGACTATCCCGAATATTAGCATTATGGCGGCTCCCTTAGCAGAATATGCAGTCAAAACAGGCAAAACTAATATTGCTATTTGTTATGACTCCCAAGCACCGGATAATATATCATTTAAAGATGAATTTGTGGCGGCTCTAACTGTTGCTGGAGGAAAATTAGTTCCCACTGTTTGCGACTTTTCACTCCCTTCTTTTACTCCCGAAAGTGCGATCGCCGATGCAACTAGCAAAGGTGCACAAGGATTGATGTTAGCACCCCACATCGATCGCATCGATCGCGCGATTTCTCTGGCTCGCATCAATCGAGGCAAATTGCCACTCTACGGCAGCACCACAATGTACACCATTCAAACTGTGAAAGACGGACAGAAAGATGTTGACGGGCTTGTTTTGCCTGTTCCCTGGCATCCTGAAACCAATCCCGGTAGCACTTTCCCCAAGAATGCTACTCAGTTGTGGGGAGGAGTAGTAAATTGGCGCACCGCAACGAGTTTTGATGCGACTCAAGCTGTGATCGCGGGATTGAAGCAAAGTAATACGCGGGAAGGGTTACAACAAGCACTCAAAAGTCCGAATTTCTCGGCAACGGGAGCTAGCGAGGATGTGAGATTTTTGCCAACGGGCGATCGGGCTGGTAAGCCGATTTTAGTACAAGTTAAACTCGGAGGAAGCTCTGGCTACAACTTTGTCCCGTTACGATAAGTTTGCTTTTGTGCGATCGGGTTCATTCTTTGTAGAACAGGCCGGAAAGCCTGTTTCTAAGAATAGTTAAAATTGCCACAATTCAATTAACTATTTGTGGAACAGACCGGAAATCCTGTTGCTGACCAATTTTTATGATAAGCTGGAATCAGTCGATTAAAGGATACCGTTGTGTATGATCGCGCAAGTTGAAACCAAAACCTACACGGCTGAAGAATATCTAGAAGCTGAAGTCAATTCTCTGGATCGGCATGAATTTATCAATGGTCAAATTGTTTTAATGTCTGGTAGTTCACCGAATCACAATGAAATTACCACTAATTTAAATACTGTTTTGAGGATGAATCTCAAGCGTAAATTTTACAGTATTTTGGCATTAAATCAGCGGCTTTGGATTCCCCAGCTTAACAACTATACTTACCCTGATGTGATGGTAGTAGCGCGCCCGATTGAATTGCAATCTGGACGGACAGATACAATTACCAATCCTGTGCTGATTGCGGAAGTGCTTTCTAAAAGTACCAAGGCTTATGATCGTGATGAAAAGTTTGCTGCTTATCGCAGTATTCCTAGTTTTCAGGAGTATTTATTGATTGACCAATATCGACTACAGGTGCAGCAATACTCGAAAACTGATGCGAATAAGTGGATTTTTTCGGAATATAGCTGTGCGGGCGATCGAGTTTCATTAACTTCTATTCCTGTGGAATTTTTGGTGGCAGATTTATATGAAAATATTGACTTTGATGTGATGCCAAATCCGGCTTAAATATCGAGGCGGATTTGGTTTGGATAGCAGCAATTTAAATCGCCCACTCTTATTCACCGATCGCCCCTGAATTCCTCGCCCTAACCAACAAACCGTGTTTCGGAGCAAAAATCATCGCCAACACAAACAACAGCGTTTGCAGCACCACAATACAGCCGCCTGTGGAACCATCTATGTGATAGCTGATATATGTTCCCATGACGCTAGAAAAGACACCACTTGCGATCGCAATTAGCGTCATGTGGTCAAAATTATCACTCAACAAATACGCCGTAGCCCCCGGAGTCACCAACATTGCCACCACTAAAATAATCCCCACAGTCTGAAGTCCCGCAACGGCGGTTAGAGATAGCAAAGATAGCAAAACGTAATAGAGAAAAGTGATATTTAAACCGATCGATCGCGCGTGAGTCGAGTCAAAACAAAATAGGACTAAATCTTTGCGTAAAATTGCCAACGTTACCAGAGTAATGACACTGATAATTACAGTTTGCAGAATGTCTGCGTCCGAAATACCCAAGACATTACCAAACAAAATGTGTGTTAAATCGATCGAGCTTTTGACTTTAGAAACCAACACTAAACCAAAGGCAAAAAATCCCGTAAACACTAAACCAATCACCGTATCTTCTTTAACGCGAGTTTTCGCTTTGATAAAGCCGATCGCAATTACCGAACCAACCCCAAACACAAAAGCCCCCACAGCCAACGGAATATTCAGCACATAGGCAATCACAACCCCCGGCATCACCGCATGAGAAACCGCATCACCCATCAAAGCCCAACCTTTCAAAGTCATATAGCAAGAAAGCGCCGAACAAACCAGCCCTACTAAAGCGCTGACTAAAATTGCCTTCACCATGAATTCATGCTGAAATGGTGCCACCAACCACTGAATTAAATCCATTATTTTTCCTCCTGATTGACTTGAGTTAACCGACTTTTAGCAGACGAAAAATCGCCAACAGAACCGCCAAAGGTGCGCGAAAGATTTTCCTCGGTAAACACTTCAGAAGTGTTACCATAGGCGAGAATGCTGCGATTAATTAAGACTACTTGGTCGCAAAATGTGGTGATAGATTCTAAATCGTGAGTTGAAACGAGAATTGTATGTCCTGTTTGACGCAGTTCCATTAACAAGTTAATCATCATTTTCTCGGTTTTGATATCAACTCCAGCAAAGGGTTCATCTAATAGCAAAACTTTGGCCTGTTGCGCCAGAGCCCGTGCAAAGAAGGTGCGTTTCTTTTGTCCGCCGGATAACTCTCCGATTTGCCGATCGCGCATATCCCACATTTCCACCCTTTCCAAGCTTTCTCGCACCGCTTGTTTATCGATCGATCCAGGAATCCGCAACAGATTCATGTAGCCATAGCGCCCCATCATCACCACATCATAAACGTTCACCGGAAAATTCCAATCTACCTCTTCCGACTGAGGTACATAGGCAACCAAATTGCTTTTTTGCACTTGACGAATCGGCAAACCATTAATTAAAACTCGTCCGGTGTTTGGCTTCACAAACCCCATAATGGCCTTGAACAACGTCGATTTTCCCGCGCCATTCATCCCCACTAATCCACAAATAGTCCCCGGTTGGAGTTGCAGCGAAGCGCTGTGCAAGGCTACTTTGCCGTGATAAGCAACCGTCACATTCTCAATATCAATACTGATTTTATTCATGCTAATTTCTCCAAATCACCAATTACCGACAGAACTTGCACGCGGTGTTATAAACCAGGTTTAAATCCCCGTTTGTTCAGCCTCGCCGTCAACCATCAACCGTCATTTTCTTAGCTTCGCTATCAACTGTCAACTGTCAACTGTCAACTGTCAACTGTCAACTGTCAACTATCCTGTAACCCTTTTATCAAAGTATTGACATTATATTCAAGCATCTTAAGGTAGGTTGATGCTGGCCCGTCAGAGGGAGATAGGGAATCGACATAAAACACCCCAGCAAATTTTGCGCCTGTTTCCTTTGCTACCTGAAGCTGTGCTTCGTTGCTGACGGTACTCTCACAAAATACAGCAGGTATTTTGTTAGCTTTGACTGTATTAATCACTTTTTCAACTTGTTTCGGTGTAGATTGCTGTTCGGCATTTACAGGCCAAATGTAAACTTCTTTCAAGCCGTAGTCGCGCGCAATGTAAGAAAATGCACCTTCGCAACTAACTATGTAGCGTTTTTCTGGGGGAATCGCTGAGATAGCTTGTTTGAGTTTTTCATCGATCGCCTGAATTTGCTCACTGTATTTTGTCGAATTCGCTTCATAGTTTGCAGCATTAGCTGGATCGGCATTTGATAAAGCTCTGCGAATATTTCTAATGTAAATTAAAGCATTTTTAGGGGACATCCAAGCATGAGGATTCGGTTTGCCTTTATAGGAATTTTCGGCAATGTCAATCGGTTTAATCCCTTCACTCACAGTAATGCGAGTAACTTTTGGGAAGCTATTATAAAACCGAGTTGCCCAGCGCTCTAAGTTGAGGCCGTTTTCTAAAATCAAATTAGCATCTTTCCCCCGTTTTAAGTCACTGGGCGTAACTTCATAGCCGTGAATTTCCGCCCCAGGCTTGGTAATTGATTGTACGATCGCCATGTCTCCCGCAACGTTCTGAGCCATGTCTGCCAGCACTGTGAACGTGGTGAGAATGACTTTTTTGTCTTTTCGGGTGGAATTGCTGGCGATCGGGCTTGAGTCGCCGTTTTGCTTGGTTTGAGGATCGGTCGTCTGAGCGTTGCATCCGCTGAGCCAAACTCCTAGTAATAGCCCGAATATACCAATTTTATACGTTTTACGGCAGAGCGCTTGATGATTCATTTTGGTTTTCATAATTCTTTCATTTTTTGAATATACCACAGATCCAGGAAAAATGAAAAGATTATGAAAATGGGGAGATATTGGCGATCGGGCATAGCCTACAGCAAGATGTGATAGTGTAGTAACGTACAACATTAGTGACTTTTTTGGCATTGAGTGGTTTGGGATAAGAGCGATCGCACCTGCTGAGTTTTTAAGAGCTATTGGAGCCTTCCTATGAGTAATTTGAATGTTCAACTTCCTGACTCATTGTACAAAGATTTGCAAGCGTTAGCCTCGCAAGATGGGATTTCTATCGATCAATTTATAGCGACAGCAGTTGCGGAACAACTGTCGGCATTGATGACTGAAACCTACTTAGAAGGTTTAGCAAAGCAAGGAACTCGCCAGAAGTACGATGCTGTTTTAGCTAAAGTTCCAGATGTTGAACCCGAACTCTATGACGAGTTGCCACCAGTATAAAAATTCGATTTTACCTAATAGTAAACCAATACAATCTTCTCCCAAAATGCTACTTCTTCCTACCGCCGATCCAATTCCCCTTGTCACCGACGAAAATGGTGCAATCCGCATCAGCAAAACCCGCGTTACCTTAGATACGGTTGTCACTGCCTTTCTTGAAGGATCTTTAGCAGAAGAAATCAAAGATCAATACCCATCACTTCAATTATCCGACATTTATTCCGTAATTGGCTATTACTTACGACACCAAACCGAAGTTGATGCCTATCTTTTAGTACGTCAACAACTTGCTTCGGAAGTTCGACAAGAAGCAGAAAAGCGTTTTAACCCGATTGGAGTACGAGAACGTTTATTAGCAAGACGCAAGATAAATCAATAAACTAATATGTTGCGATTCTTAGCCGACGAGAACTTCAACAATCAGATTGTTCGTGGTATTCTGCGTCGTAAATCTGATCTAGATATTGTCCGTGTTCAGGATGTTGGTTTGCTTGAAGCAGACGATCCAACTGTCTTGGAATGGGCAGCACAGAATAGCCGTGTGCTGCTAACTCATGATGTGACAACGATGATAACTTTTGCCTATAACCGAATAGAAGCAGGGTTGCCCATGCCTGGATTATTTGAGGTTAGTCGCCGTGTAAATATTGGTTTAGCCATCGAGGAAATTTTGCTGTTAGATGAATGTAGTCTTGATGGGGAATGGGAAGGACAAGTAAGATTCTTACCCCTACGTTAACATCTTTCGATAAGTCTAATAGACACATAACTAAAAAGTCAGTCAATGGCAGACTTTCTGGACTAATCCACAATAATTGTTGTAGATATCTAATTAGTATTTTGTCAAATATCCAAAATAGTGGTATTATTCCCGTATATCGATCGGCTCTGATGACAAACACACATCAGACGTAAGGGGGAAAGTTCGGTGCGAATCCGGCGCTGTCCCGCAACTGTAATGAGATTCTTTCATCTCTGAGTCAGGATGCCCACCGATTTGTTTACCTGTTATTTTCATCTGCGAGGTATGGATGATGGTTAGTTCAGTATTTTTACAGTTAATCTACTGTTGTGTTCCTTTGGACGATCGACAAAAACGTACTTCTGAGTTAAAACCGCTTTTCGTCGGCGCAACGGGAAACTAAAAGAAATGCGAATCAAAGATAGTGTTTGGCAGGGCAGTTTTGGCTACTGGCAAAACTTGTTTATTCACCAAAATATTTTGTCTATCGGACATACTGCTTGGAATGGCTTTTGGCACTTGGGACAAGGCATTGTTGTTTGTCAAATAGATACTCAAATTAATAGTTCTATCAATTGGAGTGTGGATCATGTACAGTGTGATTTGCAGTTTATTTCCCGATCGCACGCAACTGCTTATTTGCAACAATTAGAACTAGAGGAAAACACTGTTTCCAATCTGCTGGGAGTTATTGATAGCTATGAACCTGAAAAAGCAATTATTTTTATACTGCTTGCCAATGGTCAGATTGATATCAATTTGTTGCAAAACTTGGCAATTTCGCCCGTTGAGTGCTATGAACAGGTATGCAAACGCTGGGAAGAATTTCAACTCTGCCCGAAATCCTAAAATTTACTAAACTTTTCCAATGTCGCAGCCAAAATCAATCGAAATTTCCAACGTAACTCGCTACCAAAATGCAGCGCTTAATTACTATTTGGGCCTGACAGAATCCCCCTATCTTCACTATGGCTATTGGGAAACCTTACCCGTGCCGACTGATGAACTAACTCTGGCGCGACTACGCATCGCTCAGCAAGCTTATACTGTAAAACTGTTAGATGTCATCCCCAAAGGTACTCAGACTATCCTGGATGTAGGCTGTGGGATTGGCGGAAATGCGGCTTATTTGCTCGATCGCGGTTTTGCAGTGGAAGGGCTCGCACCCGATCCGTTTCAACAACAGCGCTTTCTCAAGTGTACAGGCGATCGTGCAATCTTTCACCTCACCAGATTTGAAGACTTCAAAGCAACTAAATCCTACGATCTCATTCTTTTTAGTGAAAGTAGTCAATATATGTCAGCCGTTGATATTGCTAACGGTGCCGCCAAAATCCTCAATCCTGGTGGCTATGTATTGCTTGCCGATATGCTGCGTTCTGATGCTAATTATAAAGAGGGAATGTTCTCGAATTGTCATGTTGTGAGTGAACTTCATGCAGCATTAAAACAGGCTGGATTCTCCTTAGTCAAAACCGAGGATATTTCTGCTCATATCTTACCAACAATTGACCTATATGTCGATACTTTCCGCAGATATGGACTGAACACAATGATTTATGTGGCAGACTTGATTTCGATCGCAGTTCCGCCCATCCACAAACTTCTGCGCTGGATATTTCGTCGCTGGTTCAAAAAGTTGGTGGTTGAAGGATTGGAAGCCAGCCAACTTTTTGAGCAGCATTTGTGTTATGAAATTCAACTTTGGGAGTTCTCAAAAACAGATGGACGCGGCGAATAAATAGACTTATTGTATGAAGTTCGACCGAATCTGCAAATGCTGTAAGTATCATTGCGAACTCTTGGCGAAGCAATCACTGAGACTATGTGATTGCTTCGCTAAAAGCTCGGAATGACACATTACATCAAATCCGGTAGCATCTGAATTATTCATCTCTCTATTCTCTTCCTCTGTGTCCTCTGTGTTCTCTGCGGTTAAATCATTCCGATCCAACCGGAAACAATATTATACCGATGGAACTAATAAATATGAGAACTAAAGTCCTCGCTACAAACCTATTTTATGCCAATTCCCAATGCCCAATTCCCAATGCCCAATTCTTGAATTCGATCGCACTTCATACCAATATCCCTGTAATTTAGGATCGACAATTCAGGGCTTAAGCCTGAAAGTCCCCGCAGGCAAACGCTGCGGGCTAATTGGTCAAAATGGTTGTGGCAAAACCACCTTGTTTCTGTTAGCAAACGGCTTGTATCAACCACAAGCAGGAACCGTGCGCTGGGAAGGTGAACCCTTCCGTTACGATCGCAAATCCTTGACAAAATTGCGCCAACAAATCGGACTCGTCTTTCAAAATCCCGAACATCAATTGGTAGCTTCGACGGTTGAAGAAGATATCTCCTACGGGTTGTACAATCTGGGTTTGGCAGAACCGGAAGTTGCTAGAATGGTGCAAGAGGCGATCGGGCAATTTGACCTAGCTGAATTGGCAAATCAACCGATTCACAATCTCAGTTTAGGACAAAAAAAGCGGGTTTCGATCGCCGATGTCATGGTTCTCAAACCCAAATTGTTGCTATTAGATGAACCAACAGCCTATCTCGATCCGCGCCACACGAGAAAATTGATTGGTTTACTCCAACAAATTCACGCGACTGGAACCACAATTCTGTTAGCAAGTCACGATCTAGATTTCATCTATCGTTGGGCTGATTGGATTTTTGTCATGGATCGAGGACAGTTGGCTCTAGAAGGCACACCCGAAACCGTTTTTGCTCAGCGGGAGGTTTTGGAGAAATTGCAGCTTGGTGTACCATTGGCGATCGAGCTGATGGAACAAATGAGGGCGATCGTCGAACGCGATGATCACTCAAAAATGCACACTTTTGAGAAATGGCAACAACAGATTTTACGAGCACAGAGGCTGCTTTAAAAATTAAGTAGCATCGGAATTATACCCCTTTTGATGCCGTTACAGACTGTACAATTGGCTGGGATGGGGAATGTTGAATCAGTCGCATCAATAGGCGCAACCCTTCATTAACTGCGCCAGAATCTGGAAAAATTGTTGCAACATCAGGATCTAGTTGGACTGTTAGGGTGGATTGTTTGCGTCCTTGACCACGGGCTACAACAGAGAGTTGAGTAAAGTCATATTCGGGGCGCAAATCATCATCCATTTCAGAGGTCTGACTCATAAGCTTTACGTTCTTTGCGGGTAACGGGACGAGCGCTGATTAGGCGCGTGATGCCTGCACGGTCAGTGTAAGCGACAACTAACAATCGTCCTTTGGCTGATTCTCCCATGATAATGAAACGTTGCTCTTGAAAGGAGTGTTCTGGATCACCAAAGGTTAAAAACAACGGATCATCAAACACAGAAGTGGCTTCATCGAAAGAAACATTATGCTTGACAAGGTTGCTTCTGGCTTTTTCCTCGTCCCAATCAAACAACATGGGTTCAATTTACAACGTCTGCTTTTTCAGGTTATACCAGCATATGTGTCGTCCGACTGCATAAACTACGCCATGCTTCAGCCTTACTGACCAAACGGGGAGATCGCACTATGCCCGAGAGGCGATTAACTGCGTCTTCCAAAACTCAAAGAATAACCAAATCCCGATCGCCCTGCCGGTGAGAAAAAGTAACCATCTTTTGTAAAGGTTTGTAAATTGGTAAATTGTTGAGCTAGGGGAAAGAGCGATCGCACTTGCAACCTTCATTTCCTGTTATTTGGTGAGGAGATGAAGAAGTGACGAGGTGCGATCGTCATCCTAATAGCCAGCAGCTTGGCGTACCGCTAGCGATCGAGCTTATGGAGCAAATAAGGGCGATCGTTGAGCACGATGATAACTCAAAAATGCACACTTTTGAGCTGTTGCAACAACAGATTTTACAAGCGCGGCGGCTCCTTTAATCATCCATCTAACTCAACTTTACTTACGCACGTTCTGCAAATCTTTGAACAGCTTTTGGCGCGAAAGCAGCAACTAAAAAAGCAGTTGTAATATATTTTCCCTCAGAGTCCTTGCTAGTTATTGTGATTGTGCCAAACACAATCGCTGCAATCAACGCAATAAAACTCATAGCTCGCATTGTCGAGTATTTCCCATTATTGCCCTGGAAAAATTCGGCAAATTCCTTTCCATGTTCCGAAAAATCTGGTTTAGTTTCAAGGCTAGAAAGATATGTCCTTTTATTGACTACCTTAGAGGTTGAAATTCAACTAAGTCATAACTTATTTATTGCTGAACTAGGGGAAAGAGCGATCGCACTTGCAACCTTCATTTCCTGTTATCTGATGAGGAGATGAAGGAGTGACGAGGTGCGATCGTCATCCTAATAGCTAGCAGTTTGGTGTATTGTTGGCGATCGAACTGATGGAGCAAATATTGCTTAAGCCTTCACTAATGCATTTTGATAAGCATTTGCGAGTTTGATTTCATATCCATTCTCCCAATACTTCTCTCCGTTATACCCAAAAGCGAAATCATCCCAATTTTTTCTTTTGAGATCACCCAGCAAACCTCTGTTCACAATGAAGTTCATCATGTGTCTTGCTTGCCAATACTCTCCGGCAAAGTTCTCCTGAATAAACTGTTGAACTGAAGCGCAACCAGCAACAGTATAATTGAATCCCATTACTTGACCTAATCCAAAAGATGCACTTTTTAGAGCCTGAATTTCATCAAATTCCATTGCGTAAAGTAGACGTTCATCCCACTCGGCTGAGCCACCCTTGTACAAATCTCTATCCCACACAGGAGAGGATAGGTCTGGGCGGCTTTTGGAAACTGGTTTGGGAGTCAACTTGTAGAACCAGTGAGCTTCAAATAAAATCTTCGGACGTGCAGGAGATGCCTCTTTGAGTAAGAAGCCAGAACCCGCAGATTCGACTTCCATAACTGCTTCAACTAAAGCTATATCCAAATTAAACTCATCACTTAAATCTTGATAATCCGATTTAGACAAAGCAGGTTGAACATATCCTGAAGGGATTTTGCAAATAGTGCGTTTCCCATTTGGATAAGTTACCGGAGGATAAACATATTCTATTTCACTGGGTACTGGTTTCATCATCTTATTGCTCTTTGTGTTCACTCAACTGCTAAGGATTTAGTTCAACCACACTTTGAATGGCTAAACTGCTTACCTGGAAAAAGAATTTCAATTTCTATCACTTGCCAAAATCCAGCGCTAAAACAATTCATCACTGAATGTTGGCACATAGCCTATGGTCTATGAATGATATTGGTAGAAATTAGTTCTGAATGATGTGTAACCACGCATTCTGTTCATCTGGTTTCAATGTCTTATTTGTGTAGAGATTGCGAGCATGATCGTAGCCATCAGAGGCAACACAAGTGGCATAGATGCCGTAGCTAGAGTAGCGCACACTGTCTCCAGATTTAGATAAATCGTGAACACCATTAGGAAAATCGTATTCTCCCCACGGGTCATGAACAATAAAGCGGTAAGATAGTGTAACGGGGTCAGCTTCATATCCAATCAGTACAATGACGTGACCTATGGGGGTGAACCATCCGTGAGTAATCACGGCACAACCATTATCAAGAGCTTTTTTGGCATCATTCAAAGATCCGTTCAAAAGAAACTTATAAGATTTCACACGAGATTCAAGATAATCGCCCATCACAGCAGGATCGCCAGCAGTACCCTTTGAAACCAGAGCAGCACGGATACCATCGACATCTGTGGTACCTAAAACCATTGCAATACACGCGCTCTGACAAAGTAGACCATCGGGCTGGCGAACGTAAATAGTCTTCGTTTTTGAAATAGTATTGGCTGCCATTATCAAAATTCCTTTGGTTTACAAGGTTAATTAAGGTGCAGAGTTTAAGCCCCGCTAAAAATCTAAACTTTACAGGCGTTAGTGCCTTCTGCTCTGCCTTAACTCAAAGAATAAACCACGCCCGATCGCCCTGCCGGTGAGAAAAAGTGACATGGTTTTGTAAAGTTACGTAAATTCTTCGATCGATAATCGATTTTAGATTTGAGATTGGGGAATTAACCTCATCCCAAATCCGGCTTAAATATCCCTCTTACTTCTTAGTCCGCATTGGCGGACGAAAGTTTGTGTAAACCTGGTTTCAACCGCCGAATATAAAAGGGACTACGTTGCGGTTAATTAAGTAAATTTGTTTTCTATCCTGAAAAGCAACCCCCACTCAGAATAATCGGTAAATCTACTGAATTAATCAATCAAAATAACAACTATGACAGCAGAAGAAGCGATCGCCCTAATCGACCATCTGTTACAATCCGCAAACAAAAAGCAAAAACTCAATGACATTCAATCCCGCGTCTTTCTGGAAACTTGGGAGGGACATTCTTATCAAGAAATAGCCGATCGCTTACTTTACGAACATGACTATATCAAAAAAGTCGGTTCGCATTTGTGGCGAAATCTTTCTCAAATCATCGGCGAAAAAATCTCAAAGCAAAATCTGCAAGCAGTCTTGCGCCGCTACCAGCATTGCAGTGCGGGCATCTTGCACGCTAGCGAAGGAGATAACAGCACCCAAGATTGGGGAGAAGCGATCGATGTTTCCCAATTTTACAACCGACAACAGGAACTCGAAACATTAGAAACTTGGATTAGCGGCAATTCTACTCGTCTGATCGGTATTTTTGGACTTGGCGGTATCGGCAAAACTTCTCTGTCTGTCAAACTCGCTCAGCAAATTCAATCTCAATTTGAATTTGTTATCTGGCGGAGTTTGCAGCAAGCACCGCGATTAGATGTTATCCTCAGCAATATTTTACCGATTTTAACTAATTCAGAACACACAAACAATCACTCTATTGATGCTCTCATGGAACAGTTGCGACAAAAACGCTGTTTGTTAATTTTCGACAATCTGGAGTCGATTTTGCAAGGGGGAAATCGCAGCGGACAATATCAACAAGGCTATGAAGATTACCGACAGTTATTGGCGCGCATTGCTGACGAACCGCACCGAAGTTGTCTGATTTTAACCGGACGAGAACAACCGGGCGGGTTTGCTGTGCGATCGGGCGAAAATTTACCCGTGCGATCGCTCAAACTATTCGGAGTTTCACCGCCTGTGTGCCAGCAAATCCTCGCGGCTAAAGGATTAAAGGCAACGCTATTGCAGTGTCAAGATATTGTCAACTACTTTGGCGGCAATCCCCTCGCCCTCAAACTTGCTGCAACGACTATTAAAACACTTTTTGGTGGTGATATTCAGGCATTTTTAGTGCAAGGAAATACTGTTTTTAGCGATTTGTGGGATTTGCTCGATCGCCAGTTCGATCGCTTGTCACCCCTGCAACAAAAAATTATGTACTGGATCGCCATTAATCAAGAAGGAGCGACCCCTGCGAAGTTAAAAACGGAAATTTTGCCCAAAGTTTCGGGAAGGCACCTGATGGAAGCATTGGAGGCGCTGGCTGAACGATCGCTCATCGAAGATCGGCGATCGCTCAATGATACCGCATCAACAAGTTTAATGCTACAGCCTGCGATCGTCGAGTATGTCAGAGAATGCTTGCTCCAAACTGCTGAGCAATAAACGATCGCAAACAAACTTAACTCATGAAAACTCATGTTTTAATTGAATCCCAAACCCAAGACTAGATCGGCGACTCATAAATTCAACTGATTTTGTATCCTTTAATAGAACGTCTATTAACCCATTTGGAAACTGCAATTTCAACTCAAACAGCATCTCGGCAATATTTTAGCTTGGTTGCGCGATCGAAAAGCAAACCCGACAGATTATACTGCGGTTAATCTGCTGAATTTATCCAGTCAGAAACCGGGTTTTTTACGAAAATACTGCGTTGTACCCCGCAGATTCGGTATAAAAACCCGGTTTCTTTGTCGGAGTGCGATCGCGAACTGATTAAGTGCGATCGTACCAAGTTTGCAGCGCCAAGCGATGAACTTCGCGCCAACTAATATTTTTTACTCTGGCAATTTCCGCGCAATCTTCATATTCCGGCTGCACGTTAACAATCGTTTCTCCAGACTTCGCAACTTTTATTTGCACTTCGCCGTATTCTGTCTGAACTTTGTGGAATTCCCGATGTAAAATAGTTCGTTGTTGAGTCGATCGCCTAATGCCCAAAGTAGTAGTTTCGCGAAAAATAACTGCTTCGCAAGCATCCTGAACTTCGGGATGACAAATCGCAGTTAACAAAACCCCCAAACGCGACTTTTTCATCACAATTGGGGTTGTGAACACATCTAGAGATCCCGCCACAAACAAAGCATCAAAAACATAGCCGATCGCCTGCGGACTCAAATCATCAATTTGCGTTTCCAAAACACAAATTGTTTCTTGCGAATTGGTAATCGGTAATTGGTGATTTTCTTCCTGCTTCCCTATGGCTTCTTGCCTCTGACTTCCATCCGTTAAATCCGTTAAATCCGTTACAAAATCCGTTGCTAATCTTCCTTCTGACTTCTCCCCAATCCAGAGGCGCAAAATATTAGGAATTGCCAGATTGCGAGAACCTGCACCCAATCCGATCGCCTGAACTTGCATGGGCGGCGGCGCGCCGAAACAGGAGGCGAGAGTACAGGCGATCGCAGTTCCCGTAGGAGTGCACAATTCGCGATCGATCCCATTGCTATAAACTGGCACTTGGTGCGTTTCCCACAACCGCATCACCGCCGGCGTGGGTACCGCTAACCTACCGTGGGCAGCATTCACCGTACCGCCCCCAGTCGGCATTGCCGAAAAATAAAATTCATCAATCTCCAACCAATCCAAACCCAAACAAGTACCAATAATATCAACGAGTGCATCCGTCGCGCCCACCTCGTGAAAGTGAACCTGATTTGCGGGGATACCGTGTACAGAACCCTCTGCATCTGCTAATTTGCGAAATATCTCCAAACTCCACGCTTCCACGCGCGGAGGCAATTTTGCCGAGACAATGATGTGCTCGATTTGTGGCAAGTGGCGATGGTGAGTGTGGCTGCTTTCAGCATCGTCATCGTGACTGTGAGAATGTTCGTCATCGTGATGATGGTGTTGGCGGGCGCGATCGAATGTTGGGGATTCAGTTTCCGAAGGATCGAGGGTGGAATCAGCGGGATTTTTTGGTTTTAAGCATAAATCCGCAGCTAAATCGACATGAAATTTGGTTGCTTGTTGAGTATTTCGGTGGACTAATTCGGTACGCAACTGGTACTCTGTCGAAATGCCGAGCAAACTAAGTTTTTCGATCAGGTAGTCTAAAGGGACACCAGCGTGGACAAGGGCTCCGAGGCACATATCGCCAGCAATGCCAGTAGGACAGTCAAAATAAGCTATTTTATTCATTATTAGCAATTAATTTTTATCATTGATTGTTTCACTCGATATTTCGATCGCCCACTTAGCCTACAAAATCTTAACATGGCAATTATTTACGGACTCCATCCAGTTGCACCCCAAAAAGACAGGATCGAGAAGATTGCAAAAGCTCTCAAAGATGGGGCAGTGATGCTTTATCCCACAGATACAGTTTACGCGATCGGCTGCGATCTCAACTCCAAATCAGCCGTAGAACGAGTCAGGCGGATCAAGCAACTATCCAATGATAAGCCTTTAACGTTCCTGTGTTCCTCATTGTCAAATATCACCGAGTATGCTGCTGTCACCGATGAAGCGTACAGAATTATCAAGCGGTTAATCCCAGGGCCCTACACCTTTGTGCTACCAGCTACCAAGTTAGTGCCCAAATTGGTAATGAATCCAAAACGCAAAACCACCGGTATTCGCGTTCCCGACCACCCGCTTTGTTTTAAACTTGTAGAAGCCTTGGGAAATCCGATTATTTCCACATCCGCTCACATTACCACTGACGATGAAGGTGGAGTACCAGTGCCGTCTGCAAAAGAAGAAAGCTTTGGCAAAGCTGAACTTTTTGATTGTTTTTTAAAGTTAGTAGATATCATTGTCGATGATGATTCCGATCCGGGATATCAAGTTTCTACGATTCTTGATTTAACAGAAAGCGAGCCGATTGTGGTTCGTCGCGGTTTGGGATGGGAAGCGGCCGCCGCTTGGGAAAAAGATTAATTTGGGCTGGGCGATACAAGTGGAACAGGTCTTCCTAGCCTATTCTAGTATTGTACAAAATCCAGTGACATCGAAATTACTATTACCCGAAATCAGGACACGGCAATGCCGTGTCCCTACCCAAAATAATCTTGTAAGGAAACGGCATTGCCGTTTCCTCCGTTGCTTAAGCCTCTACCTTAACTCCTTTCCAAAAAGCAATATATCCTGCAATATTTTTAGCAGCATCTTTCGGAGTAGGATAGTACCAAGCGGCATCTTTATTAACTTGTCCGCCGACTTCGACACTGTAGTAACTAGCAACACCTTTCCAACCGCAAGTAGTGTGAGTGCTGCTGTCCTTGAAATACTCGCGTTTGACGGCATCCGCAGGGAAATAATAGTTGTTGTCTACAACTTCGCACTTGTCGCTCTCGGCCAAGACGGCACCATTCCAAATTGCTTTCGGCATCAGTTTCTCTGTTTGAGGATTGTAGGTTATTTAAAATTGTAACTGTATTTGATTAGAGAAAGCAAGCGATCGCCCTCCAGATATTCTCATTATTGCCTTAATCGCTACAGCTAGCAGAGCTATAGCTAGAAATGCTGTCCTTCTTTTTGTCACGATTAAAGTTTTCACGACAAACCGTTAAAAACAGTAGTAAGGTGCGCATTGCGCACCCTACAAATAGGGTTTCTTCGTCAGTCCTGAAAAAGTTATAATGGTATCAAACGATCGGCAATTTTACCATAAACTCAGCACCGCTCCCAGTTTGAGATTCAATTTGAGATTGCACTGGAGATTGAACACTCAGGCGGCCGCCGTGCGATTCTACAATAATTTTATAGCAAACCGATAGCCCTAATCCAGTAAAATTTTTAAAGGATTTAGTATAGCAAAACGGGTCAAATATTTTCTGTTGAATTTCGGGAGGAATTTGGGCACCGTTGTGGGCGATCGATACTGCAATAAATCTGCCTGTAGAACTCTCCACAATGTCTGTTTTAATTCTAATAGTTTGGTGGGATTTTTCAATACTGTTAACAGCATCAATAGCATTACTGAGGATATTTACAAATACCTGGCTCAGTTGACCGGGATAACACATAATTGACGGCAGATTGCTGTACTCCTTGACTACTAATATTTTTTGCTCCAGCCGATGAGCAAGCAATAGCAGAATATTGTCGATGATTTCGTTAAGGTTGGCCCGTTTTTTGGTGGCTTCGTCAGGAAGTGAAAAATTCCGCAAAGCTAGAACTATCTGGCGAATGTGATCGGTTCTTGTTTTCAGAGAGTTGAGAATTTGCGGCAAGTCTTGGCTGATAAAATCTAGGTCGAAGTTCTCTATTTGTTGGGCAACTCTCGGCACAGATTCTGGATATTGTTCGCCATAAAATCGAATTATATTGAGCAAATCTTTGAGATAATCGTTGACGTGAATTAGGCTGCCGTAAATAAAGTTAATCGGGTTGTTAATTTCCTGGGCAATTCCGGCGGCGAGTTGACCGACTATTGTCATTTTTTCGCTTTGTATTAAATGCTCTTCGGTTCTTCTGAGTTTGGCTAATACTTCTTCTAAAAGTTGGAGCTCCTCTTGAATTTGCTCGTGGAGTTGGGATTGGGAAATTGCGATCGCCAGCGAGTCGGCAATTGCTTCCAAAACTTCCACCTCGTCGGGAGTCGCAAACCGCCGATTTGCAGAGGCGAATAGATATCCGAGCCGATTAGTCTGAGTCAGTATGGGTACTGCTGCGTAGCGACTGTTTATGAGTTCGAGATGCGGGGGCTCCTGAGCCG
>PVWI01000013.1 GCA_003003725.1 filamentous cyanobacterium Phorm 6
CAAACTCAACCTTTGTTTTATTAGGCTGATGATTAGAAGGCTTGCACCCTCTTCTTAGATGTCAAATGGGTTCTATAGCCTGTTCCACAAAGAGTCAGTTTTATTGTGGGGCTTGTATTCATTTTTTACTTTATTCAAGTATAAATACTTAATGTTGTAGAATATACAGATATTAGAATTCAATTACTATCTAAGAATCGATCGACTATGCTTACTCTCTCTTCCGAATTACAAAAAAGATTAGCAACACCGCTGAAAATCGGCGACTTTGAAGTGAACAGCCGCGTGTTGCAATCGCCCTTATCCGGTGTTACAGATTTGGTATTTCGCCGCCTGGTACGTCGCTACGCACCAGATTCAATGATGTATACCGAAATGGTGAATGCTACGGGTTTACACTACGTGAAGCAATTGCCGAGAATTATGGAAATTGACCCAAACGAACGCCCGATTAGTATTCAATTATTTGACTGTCGCCCGGAATTTTTGGCAGAAGCAGCACAGAAGGCAGTGGCAGAAGGAGCGGATACAGTTGATATTAATATGGGCTGTCCGGTTAACAAAATTACTAAAAATGGTGGCGGTTCTTCCTTACTACGATCGCCCGAAACTGCCGAGGCAATTGTGCGGGCGGTTGTGGAAGCGGTAGATGTTCCTGTGACTGTGAAAACTCGCATCGGTTGGACGGACAAAGAAATTAATATTTTGGAATTTGCCAAACGGATGGAAGATGCGGGAGCAAAAATGATTACTGTCCACGGTCGCACTCGATCGCAAGGTTACAATGGCCAGGCAAAATGGGAGTGGATTCGCCGTGTTAAGGAAGTGTTGTCGATTCCTGTGATCGCCAACGGAGACATTTTTTCTGTTGAGGCGGCCATGCGTTGTCTCGAAGAAACAGGCGCGGATGGAGTGATGTGTTCGCGGGGAACTTTGGGTTATCCCTTCTTGGTGGGAGAGGTCGATCATTTCATCAAAACAGGCATAGAAAAGATAATTCCGACACCAATTGAAAAACTCGAATGTGCTAAAGAGCATCTACGGGCTTTGTGGGAATACAAGGGTGAGAGCGGTGTCACTCAAGCGCGCAAGCACTTAACATGGTATGCTAAGGGCTTCCCCGGTGCTGCGGAATTGCGGGGGTTGTTGGCGGTGGTAGAAACCGTTGAACAAGGTTGCGATTCGATCGATCGCGCGATCGAGCAATTACCCGCAAATTGAAATAAACAAAGCCCGCCGCTTCGGGCTAAAATTTAATGCACAGTTAAAAATTTGTGTGGGCGCAATATGGATTCATTAAAAGGGCGAGATTTATTAAGTCTGGCAGATTTAAGTATTGACGAATTAAATTATTTACTGGATCTAGCAGCCAGTTTAAAATCGGGAATGGTCAAGCTAAAACGTCCTAAAGTTCTCGGCTTGTTATTTTCTAAAGCTTCAACCCGAACGCGGGTGAGTTTCACTGTGGCAATGTATAAATTGGGAGGGCAAGTTGTTGACCTCAATCCTAATGTTACGCAAGTCAGCCGCGGTGAACCTTTAGTTGATACAGCCAGGGTTTTAGATCGATATTTGGACATTTTGGCGATTCGTACTTTCGACCAAAAGGACTTAGTAACTTTTGCCAATTATGCAAAAATTCCTGTAATTAATGCCCTGACAGATGACGAACACCCATGTCAAGTGTTAGCAGATTTAATGACAGTCAAAGAGTGTTTTGGAAAGCTGGAAGGAGTTACTTTAACTTATTTGGGCGACGGCAATAACATGGCTAATTCGCTGATGTTGGGCTGTGCAATGATGGGGATGAATGTGAGAATTGCTTGTCCTCAAGATTTCCTACCAAATCCTGAGATTGTGGAAAAAGCCAAGACAATTGCTAACGGAAAAACAGAAGTTACTGTAACTGTTGATGCCAAAGCTGCCGTCAAAAATGCTCAAGTAATTTATACCGATGTTTGGGCGAGTATGGGACAGGAAGAGGAAGCAAAAACCAGGATTCCTTTGTTTGAGCCTTATCAGGTAAATGAAGAATTGGTAGAATTGGCAGATCAGAATGCAATTGTATTACACTGTTTGCCAGCGCACCGGGATGAAGAGATTACAGATGCGGTAATTGAAGGAAGTCGATCGCGCGTTTGGGATCAAGCCGAAAATCGGATGCACATTCAGCAAGCTTTATTAGCTGGTATTCTCGAAAGCGATTAGGAATAGAGAAGAGAAGAGAAGAATCAGAAGAATCGGCGGTTGAAAACGCGTCTACACAAACGAAGTCCGCCTGCGCGGACTGAAGAATAAGAGAAAAGCCATTTTCTTTATCTATATCTCTTCTCTTCCTCTGCGCCCTCTGCGCCCTCTGCGGTAAAAAAAATCTAATTCAAAAATAAATGAAGAGAGAAGAGTCAAAAAAAAGCCAATTATCTCTATATTTCTCTCTTCTCTTCCTCTGCGCCCTCTGCGCCCTCTGCGGTAAAAAAAAATCTAATTCAAAAATAAATGAAGAGAGAAGAGTCAAAAAAAAGCCAATTATCTCTATATTTCTATCTTCTCTTCCTCCGCGCCCTCTGCGCCCTCTGCGGTAAAAAAAAATCTAATTCAAAAATAAATGAAGAGAATTGATATAGCCATTTTCAACTTGATATAATTGGTGGCAACATTGCCTGAATTGCGATATTGACAGTGGGAAATTGCAGCAGTGAAATGCTCCCATATTCCCCAAGAATTAATTCACTTTGATATCCATCGACTGCGGGTTCTCGAAAAACATGGAGTTGTCGCTCATTCACATTTAACACCCAATAATCGGCAATTCCCGATCGCGCATAAGCCTTGGCTTTAATTTCGCGATCGAAAGTAAAGCTAGTATCTGCCACTTCGATAATCAGATATACCTCTGAAGGAGTTGGATGGTGAGTCGCGTAGTCCAAGGGATCGATTCTAACTAGGGCGATATCCGGTTCTGGTTCAGAATTGTCATCAAGTGCGATCGGATCTTGCGTATAAACAGCAGCCTGATTTCTCAGAAGATCGCGTAGTAGGTTCGCAGTACGTCTCGTACCTGAAGTGTGAGCAGTTCCTTTGGCACTCATTTTGATGATATTTCCTGAAAGTAATTCGACTCGTTCTTCTGGGTAAAAAAATCCCATCTGTCCCAGTTTATGATACTCTTTGACTGTCCATTTACGGATCGTGAAAGGAGCTTCTGTACTCAGCATAGTTCCCTCGCTAAATTGATAATTTGATGCGGAATAATTTGATTATAGCTTGGGATTATAGTTTGATATCAGAAAAATTGGAGAAGACTCGGCGGTTGAAACCGCGTCTACACAGACACTCACGCGCCTCCGCGGGTTGAAGAAAAGATGATAATTTAGGCGGTAAGGTGGGTAGCGCCCACCCTACAGACTGATTAAGAGGCTCCGAAATTCACTTTTGTTACTTCACCGGCGACAACATCAACTGTTTGTTGAATTTGACTTCCGTCAACTTTCAACTGATAAGAACCGGGCGAAAGCTCGATCGCCCCAAACCATCCTTTACCATCGGCGCGCAGTTGCCGCACCTTGCTGTTATCATCGATCGCCTGCAATGTCAAACTCGCACCGTCGCAAGTTCTATCGCACTGCTGCAAATTTCCGGCGATCGCCCCAGCAGTAGGCCGCGACTTCCAAGGCATATCGGGAACCGCTGCCGGCATTGTCCACACCGGCTGAGTTTCAACGGTTCTGCCCGTAGCGCCGTCAACGTATTGACTCGGCTGCGAGAGGGCGGTGTAAAATAGATCGTTGCTTTGCGGCAGGTATTTCCAAGGCTGGCGGGGTAAATCTCTGCTGTTGCCGCCCGATCGCAGTTCGACGTTGGTGTACACGTTGCTGCTAGCGTAGGAATACAGGACAGTACCCGCAAGGTGATTCCCAAGGGCTGAAGGGGCTTCGGCGCGGCGGACTTGCGAGAGGGTGTCTTCGATGTAGTTGAGGTAATTGCCGGGGCCGATCGCAATTTGGCGGTTGTACTGGTGGTTTTTGGCGTACTCGATCCAATTGTCGTAAGCGACTTTTTGCGATCGCTTGTATTCGCGCTGGTAAGTCATCGGCATCGCCATGTCGAGAATACCTTCTTCTAGCCAAGCGCGCCAATCTTGCAAGACTTCTTTGTACGGTTGCGTTTGCATCCAGTCGCGATCGTTTTTCGGGCCGTCTCCCCAGGCGATGGTGGCGGCGGTAATTTTCACGCGCGGTTTAATCGCCATCGCTTCTACATAAAGCTTTCGCACTAAATTTGTCACCTGATCGCGCCGCCACTGAGTCCACAGGGGATCTGTCGGTGCGGGTTTGCCCGATCGACCGTTTTGCTGGTTGAAACGGGCGATCGAAGTAGGATTGTAGCCCCAATTCGGCGCGCCGTAGCGCACGTAATCTAGCTGTACGCCGTCCACATCGTAGCGCTTCAGCAAGTCCAAATACACGGAAACAGTATAATCTAAAGCGTCTGGATGGCCGGGATCGAGGAAACCTTTAACTTCACCACTCGAAGTCAGCATCGCCCAGTTATCCCTACCAGAAGCACTAGGCCCGTGTTGTTGCCAAACGTGACCGGCGGGAAGTTTGCCGCCAGAAACCACCGGCAGCGTCACCATCCAAGCGTGGACTTCAATACCTGCGGCGTGGGCTTTGTCAATCAAATCTTGGAGGGGATCGAAACCGGCTGGAACGTTAGGATCGGTGGTGCGGGGTTCGATCGAACTCGTGTAAAAAGCATCGCCACGGCGGCGGACTTGGGCGACGATCGCGTTGGCATTGGCCCGCTGTGCGTCTGCAATCAACTTGGTGACTTCTTGAGGCGTTTTGAAACCTGGATTGAATGCGTCCACCCAGAAAGCCCGAAATTCGGCGGTTTGCGGGGGAAGTGTGGCGTTAGCCCGGTTTGGGAGGTTTGAGAACCAGCCGGGAATCAGCAGAAAACTAATTGTTAAGCCGATCGCGAACCAGCTTGACAAAAAGAATGTTTTGTGTTGTCGCATGAGGAATGTGTGTGAGAGCGTTTAACTGTCCTTTACGGACTTTTGGTTTGAGAGTCCGCTTGACATTTTCGCACAATGGTATATTAAGTGGCCAGATATATAAATTAATTTAGTTAAAAATTTAGTTAAAAATATGTATTAGAGATTACAAGTTATCTTTAATTTTCATTTGTCAACTTAGTGAAAACTACTTGGACTTCATCATCACTGGCAAAGTCTCCAGCTTCGGCTTCCGCAACACCTTTATTAATTTCATCAAGCAGCCATTGATAGATTTCCAGGTAAGAAGCGATGGCTTCATTCAAAATATATGTTAAATCGCGATTCATAACAGTAGCGATCGCCTTCAGTGCTTCTTGTTTGTCGCTATCAATTGGAAACGTCACATTTTCTTGGTTCATTGCTGCCTCTTGCTGTGATGGGAAGAGATTAGAATGCTACTATGATAGCCTATAGATGCCAATTTAGGTCAAAATAAGCTAAAGTGGCGATCGACTTTTTCTGAACCAATCAGGAACTTGTCGATCAACAACTACTGAACATAATAAATTTGTTAGACAATAAATTAATGACAACTAAATAATCACTCACAATGCCATATACTTGTGATGCCAGCGGTTTCATTTACCGGAAATTGCCGATCGCACTCAGTAAACCAAATAAGTAACTAGCCAAAATATCTTTGCAATGGAAAAAAAGCATAACGCTGGATTATGGGTATCAGTATTGTACTTCGCTCAAGGTCTCCCTTACACCGTCGTTAATTTAATGTCGGTGATTTTTTTGAAAGGCATGGGAACCAGCAACGAATTGATCGGATTGACAAGTCTTTTGTCTTTTCCCTGGGTATTAAAAGGTTTGTGGGGCCCCGTAGTCGATATGTACTCAACTAAACGTAAGTGGATTTTAAACACCGAAATCATTTGCGCTTTTTTGTTTGCTTGCCTAGCCTTTGGCGTATTAATGCCCCAGCCGATCATTATATCACTGGTAATTTTGACTGCGATCGCCTTTGCTTCAGCTACTCACGACATTGCCATTGATGGATTCTATTTAAACACGCTCAATAAAGACCAACAAGCACTATTTGTCGGGGTTCGCAACACCGCTTACAGAGGTGCAGTCATTGCAGGTAGCGGTGTATTGGTGTTCTTAGCCGGGAAAATAGCAGAACAGCATTTAGTCACAGGAACAGCGGGCGATACGAAGGTATATCAGGACATTCAGTTGTCACTTTTGGGCTCGTCTTTTAGCGTATCTGCACTTAAATATGGATGGGCGACAGCATTTGGCATTTGTGCCATTATATTTGTGCTGATTTACCTGTTCCAGCGCTGGTATCTTCCCTATCCTAAAAATCACGATATCGAAGTCGGCGCAAGGAAAACAATCAGCTTTATTGAGTCATTTAGCACCTATTTTCAGCAAGAAAAAATTGGTTGGATTGTCGCTTATGTCTTAATTTTTCGATTGGGCGATGCCTTGACTTTTAAAATGGCTCCTCCATTTTTGATGGATAAAGTCGAGCAAGGAGGATTAGCAGTTTCTACCTCAGAGATGGGCTTATTATCTGGTACTTTAGGGGTAATGTTTTTGTTGGTTGGAGGGTTGCTGGGTGGCTATTTGATTGCCAAACAAGGATTGAAAAAATGGATGTGGCCCACAGCTATTTTGCAAAATTCTACTAACGTGCTGTATTGGATGTTGGCAATAAATCAGCCGGGGATTGAATGGGCCTATGCTGTAAACTCGATCGAGCAATTTACTTACGGACTTGGTGTAGCTGCCTATACAGTGTTCTTGATGCGGACTGTTCGCCCAGAATATGAAGCCTCCCATTATGCAATTACAACCGCATTCATGGCCGCAGGAGTGCTGATTCCTGGGGTTTTTAGCGGCTACTTGCAGGCGAATCTTGGCTATCAAAATTATTTCTTGATGAGCGCACTGGCTGTGATTCCGGGTATGATGACAATTTTCTTTTTGCCACTAGAAGATGAGCCAAAATTAGCATCTATGCCGAGGCCAGGACTCGACGATCCAGACTAATTAGGACTTATGCAGCCAAGCAACTTTTAGATTATTTGTGTGGGTAAGGTGCAACCTAAGCACCCTACAGATTGAGTGCGTAAGTCTTGTTAATATCAAGGTTTACCAGAAAAGGACACAACAATGTTGTGTCCCTACCGAATATTTGTATTGCTAACTGGCAACTAAATTGAAATAAAATCGCTAGCTGTTAGCGGACTTCTTCGGAGACCCGGAATATTGGCAAGAATTTGGCCGTTACTGGCAATTTCAATGGTTGTTGAAACCTCGCCTTGATTAACTTTCACTTGATTAAAGGTCAAACCTCTGCTTAAACCGATTAAATCTTGACCCGGTTGAAAGTCTATAATTGTGACAGTACCAGCACCTGCTCGTAACACAAATACGTCGCGTCCACCACCGCTAATTAAAAGATCCGCACCCAATCCGCCAACTAGGGTATCGTCTCCTTCTCCACCGCTCAAATTGTCATCTCCTTTGCCTCCGAATAGCAAGTCATTGCCGACACCACCGCTGATAATATCGTTGCCACCGTTGCCACTGAGAGTGTCATTGCCCCCATTACCAAGAATAATATCTTCACCTGCTAAACCAAAGGCTGTATTGTTGGCATCATCGCCTACTAATTCGTTAGGTTTTGATGGGTCGAGAGCAGTTTTTAGTACGACAAAGTTTCCGATAAATGAGTTTCCTGGAGCAGTTCTTAATTGCTCTAAGCTGCTGCGCGATTGCAAAGATTTTTCAAAGGCAGGGAGCGCAAATTCTACACCAGCTAATAGCTCTAAATAATCTGAATCTACGAAAGTAAAATCAGGACGATTTAACTCTTCTACAGATATTTCTCTCTGAATAAAACCGGGTGGTGGAGTAGTTAACAAACCCTTTTGAGTGTGTTTATCTAAGACAAGTAGCGGGTTGATAATTGGATCAACAAATGTTTGAAAAAACACTTTTCCTGGCAGAAATGCTTCTCCCCCCAAACTTACAAAGTCACCGCTAACTATGTAGTGGGTGACATTTTTTCCGGCGCTGGCTTTCTGCTTAAATGTATTAACTGTACTTTGAGCGACTCCGGGAGAATTGAAAGTGACAATATCTCCGACAGTAGATGTGAATTCAGTTGCGGCTAGCTGTGTTAAAGCACCGCCTAAGCTGTGGCCGAGCAGGTCTGGTGGCAAGCGTCGAGGGTTTTTTGTGGTATCTTGACTGATTTGTGTTAGCCAATTTCCTAGGGCTTGTTTGTTGGCTTCAAATTGGTTGAAACCGACGCCGCGCTTGTCTGCGTTGGCAATGTCATCTACGATGGAGTCGGTGCCGCGAAATACTAAAACGGGTGGTTTGTCTGGGGTGGTGGAAATTAAGCCGATCGCGTGAAATCCAGTCCCTGGATCGTCAAAGGTGCGATCGATCTGGTAGCCAGCAGCCGTCAAAGCAGTTTGAACTACAGTTTGAAGCTGGGGGTTGTTATCTATATAAACAACTTCCTTCGCTATAGTTTCGTAAGCGGCCGGAGAGGATGGCATATTTTTAGTGTTTCCTGTTGTTAAATTGGGGATGGCTTTTTAAGCTATTAACTTATTTTACACTAAACGGCGTTTATGAAAAATATTAATTTTTCATTTGGCGTTTCTTTGGTAGGTGCGGGTTTAGCAACAAATCCGTTCCGATCGACAATTTTGGGACAAAACCCGCCGAGTTTTAGCGCTAACCAAACTACAAACTTTTTTTGCACTTTAAAGCTGCACAAAATCCGGTCGCGTAATATCGCTCGCCGTCACGCCTGTGAGAGTAGCAAGAATTTCGCCAGTGATCGGGATAGTAATTAAAGCTCCATCAACACCTTGGCTGACTCTAATTTGAGCAAAAGTTAGACCCCGCGACAATGCAATTAAATCTTCACCTTTTTTGAAATCAGTGATTACATCTGCTCCGCCGCCGGATTCCAATACAAAGCGATCGCGCCCTTCACCTCCAATTAAGAAATCGTTGCCAAATTCGCCGGAAATCAAATCGTTTCCGTCGCCACCGTCTAAATAATCGTTATCTCTGCCACCGTACAGGAAGTCGTCTCCATTGCCGCCGCTAATGTTGTCATTACCTCGATTTCCTCTGAGGGTATCGTTACCGCCATTGCCGATAATTGTGTCTTCTCCAGCGCCGCCGGTAGCTGTATTATTGCGATTGTCTCCTGATAGATAATTCGATTGCAAAGGAGCTAAACCGAATTGCATTTGTCTGATTAACTGCACAAAAGAAAATTCTGCTGCTGTCCTCAAACTCTCTGCACCCGATCGCGTTCTGATTGCCACTGACACATTTGGGAGGGGGAAATTTAGCGCGGCGATAAACTCGTTAAAATCTGAGTCGTTGTTGTTATAAGCAAAGTCTGGACTGTTTAAGTCTTCGATGGAAATTTGCCTCTGGAAGAAATCTGCTGGGGGAGTAGTTAACAAGTTTTCGGTTCGATGTTTTGCCAAAACAGTTGAGGGATTGATACTCGGGTCTGTAAAACTTTGGATAAATACTTTTCCTGGTATAAATGCTTCGCCAAACAAGCTGACGAAATCTCCGCTGACAATGTAATGATTGACACTTTTGTTGCCTGCTCTACTGAGATTTCTCCGAAAAGTGTTGAATGTACTCTGTGACACTCCCGGAGAGTTGAAAGTAAAGATATCGCCGGTAATTGATGTGTATTCAGTCGCTACAATCTGAGCAATTGCTCCGCCCCAACTGTGACCGATGACATCTGGCAATAATTTGCTGGGGTTTTTAGTGGTATCTTGACTGATTTGTGTGATCCAGTTTTTGATACTATCTCTGTTGTTTTCAAATTCTGGTAAGCCGATGTCGCTGGAGTCGGAAAATATAGCGTCGCCGTCGATGAAGTCTGTGCCTCGAAATACGAGGGCTGGCGGTTGTTTGGGGTCGGATGAACCGAAGCCGATCGCATAAAAGCCAGTTTCTCGGTCGTCGAATATGCGATCGATATAGTAGCCGTTGGTATCGAGGAAGCGCGAAACTTGATTTTGGGCGTTGGGCTTTTGATTCAAAAAAACAATTGATTTAGCTAGAGCTTCATAAACAGCAGGCGAGGCAGTCATATTATATTTTGTGTTTGTTGGTATTTGCGATCGCTCAAAATCAGAGCTAATTGTCCAATGCCAGTCATTATAACTGACAAGATTTGTATGGTACACTTGAGGAGATCAACTCAAAAATATTTTTTTGTGGTTATGCCTATCATTCGTCAATACATTGCTCCATTTATAGCGATATTAGTATTTTTCGCGGCTCTGGTAGCCGTCAGCGCTCGCATCTTTTTGCCGGCTGACATGGCAGCCCCGGCACCGATTGAAGAACCGATCCCGCCAAAGCAAGCGGCAGTCGTGAATCCAATGTTCTTGGGGTTAAGTTATTCCTCTTTCCGTGTCCGCTGAGCAGATGTCCGCTGAGCTGATACCGGGCTACTGGCTACGATCGGGCTCTGGACTCGATCGGGCTAAACTGCTAAAGTTCATGCACCGGACTTATGGAGAGCTTTATCCCGATCGAGAATTGGGACATTTGGCTAAAACTGTTGAACAGTATTTTTCTAACCAGACGCCGATTTGGTGGGTAGAGTGCCAGAAAAACAGCTCGGAAGGGGAAGAAAATTTATCCGTGCTTCCCTCGCAATATCTAAATCCTAAATCTCAACTCCAAAATCTTAACTCGGTTGTCGGATGTTTGTGGTTGGGAAACGCGATCGACCAAGCTACTGGAGCGCGCCACTCTCACATTTTTCTGTTGTATGTAGCACCGGAGCACCGCAGAATGGGGCTCGGTGCAGCTTTAGTTATTCATGCTGAAAATTGGGCGCGCCAAAGGGGCGATCGGCAAATTGGTTTGCAAGTATTTCTGAGCAATCAACCAGCCCTTAATCTTTATCAAAAGTTAGGCTATCAAAGCCATTCTATCTCGATGCTCAAGTCTTTATGAATGGGGTCTGGGTAGTTCGTAGTTTTAATTGGTAATTAGTTATCACTTAGGATTTATTACTTATTCGTACTCTTCTAATAACCCTCTAACAAACAACAAATAACAAACAATAAATAACAAACAATAAATAACAAATAATCAATAACAAATAACCTGCATCACAGGGGATTTAAGCCCCCACCTTTAGGTGGATTGTTTTTAGGTAGGGGATTTAAGCCCCAGCCTAAAAACTTCGCTTTCAACTGTCAACTGTCAACTGTTAACAACTGACCCTTGGGATCTGCAAGTGGACACCACAACTGCCAAAGATCAACTGACGCTTGTTGCTTAGGAACATCCTCAGTGCGGTAAAGTTTTTTTATGAACAATAACGACCATCCCAACATCCTTGATACTGACATGGAACTGGAAAGCTCTTTGGATCAATTTGATGAATCCGAACCCCCGCTGCCAGATCCAGAGGAAATGCTGCTTTTGCTGGAATCCCCGGAACCTGCGCACCGGATGACTGCGGCGCGGGCTTTTTGCGAACTGCAAGACGATCGAGCAATTTCGCATTTAATTAATTTGTTGAGAGACGGTTGCCCCTTGGTGCGGGTGAGTGCGGCTTATGCGTTGGGGCGAAATCCAAGCCCTGATGCTGTGGAACCGCTGATTCTTCAATTGAATTGCGATTGGAACGGTTATGTTCGCAAAGGAGTAGTTTGGGCATTAGGAAATTGTCGCGATCACCGCGCTTTGCCATCTTTAATTGATGCTCTGAGAACTGATATTTCGGCGGTACGTTTGTGGGCGGCGAGTTCTTTGGGTCAAATGGCAAAGGTTGGTTACTATGTGGTGATTGCCGCGATTCCGCCGTTGATTCAATCGCTGCGGGGGGATGCTGTATCTGCTGTGCGAAGTAACTCTGCTTGGGCGATCGGGCAACTAGCGCGTGAATTGCCGAATAATGTAGTGTACGCTGGGGCGATCGACGCTTTAATTGAATCTTTAGAAGAAGATCCAGATATGGGCGTGCGCGAAGATGCTAAATCTTCCCTCTTACGAGTAGGCGATCCGCGCGGTTTGCAGATAATTGAAGACTTAGAAATGGAAGGACTGTTATAATGAATATTCCACAATTAAACACCGTTTACAAATTACCTCTTACCCGTTACCAATTATGAAATTCATCAATCCCAAAACAGAGTTTGGCTTCAAAAAAATCTTTGCCTCGCCCCAGCACAAAGAAGTTTTGATTAGCTTCCTGAATGCCATGCTCTACAACGCAGAGCCGACAATTCAAGACTTAGAAATCATCGACCCCTACGCCGCACCAGCCATTACCGGTTTAAAAGACACTTACCTCGATGTCAAAGCCAAAATTACAGGCAACACAACTGTCATTATCGAAATGCAGGTAATTAATGTAGAAGCTTTTACGAAGCGCGTCATCTATAATGCAGCCAAAACCTATGCAACTCAACTCAAACCGAGAGAAGGCTACTCAAAATTAAATCCTTTGATTGCTTTAACAATTACAGATTTTGTTTTGTTTGACAACACAGAAAAATTTCTCACTCATTTTGTCTTTAAAGAAGTCGAAGAAAATATCGAGTATTACAGAGAAATAGAGTTAGTTTTTCTGGAACTGCCCAAATTCAACAAAAAATTAGAAGAAGTTGAAGGGTTGATTCAAAGTTGGACTTATTTTATCAAAAATGCTCCTAATATGGAGGAAATACCGGAGAAATTTGCATCAGTACCCGAAATGCAAACAGCTTTTAATATCGCCAACAGGTCAAATTTAAACCTTCAGGAATTACAAGCATTAGAAAAGCAGGAAATGTTTTTTGAAGACCAACGTGGTGCTGTGATTAAAGGTCGTCGAGAAGGACGCCAAGAAGGTAGGATTGAGGGGCAAATAGCATTGATTTTGCGTCTACTCCTGCGACTTACTGGTGAGATTTCGCCGGAAATTCAAACTCGCATCCAGCAGCTATCTCTCGAACAATTGGATGATTTAGGTGAAAGCTTGTTAGATTTTACCAGTCAAGAGGATTTGATTGCTTGGCTGGAATCGGCTTCTAGATAAATCTCTAAACTGATTAAGTTCGTAGTGAGGACTTTAGTCCTCTTGTTGTCTCTGATTCAATCAGGACTAAAGTCCTTAGTACGAACCAATTTTTTTTGTTTGTAGTGAGGACTTTAGTCCTCTTGTTGTCTCTGAGTCAATCAGGACTAAAGTCCTTAGTACGAACCAATTTTATTGTGGATAATATCAAAGCTGTTAATCTAATAAGTCAGGTTCCCGGCGCACAATCATGTCATACAGCGGTTGAAAACTAAACCATCCCATGCGGTGCGATCCGACTTGCTGCTGTGTCAAATTCGCACATTCTGGCTTGATGAGAATCGGTTTTCCTGCTGCTTCGGCCATTAACTGCACTTGACAAGAACGTTCCATTGCAATAAACCACCAAGCCGCTTCATCTACTGTTTCACCAACTGTTAGTAGTCCGTGATTTTGAAGAATAATCGCTTTTTTGTCACCTAATGTTTTGGCGATGCGTTTAGCTTCTTCGATTTCCAAGACAACTCCGGTATAATCGTCAAATAAAGCATGATCTTGGTAAAAAGAACAAGCATCTTGCGTCAGCGGATCAAGCAGGCGGCCTAGTGTTGACCAACTTTTGCCGTAGGGAGAATGGGCGTGGGCTGCTGCGATTACGTCGGGGCGGGCGCTGTGCACTTGGGAATGAATGGCAAAGGCTGCTTCGTTTACGGGTTTATTTCCTTCAACAACTTCGCCTTTGTGGTTGACTAAAATTAGGTCGCTGACTCGAATTAAACTAAAGTGCATTCCAAAAGAATTCACCCAGAAATGGTCGAGGTGTTCGGGATCGCGGACTGTGATGTGTCCGGCGATTCCTTCGCTGAAACCAAACTTTGCGAATAATCTTAAAGCGGCGGCTAGACGCTGTTTTCGGTGGCGACGTTCTTGTTCTATTGAGTTGAATGTCGGCGGTTGGATTGTGACTTTGGGAATTTTTATGGCACTCATAATTGGTAATTTGTAATTGGTTGTTTGTTATTCGCAATTTCTTAGATAACTAAACATGACTTACACAAAATTTAATTTTTTGCACTACCAATAGTTTAAGGTGCGCAGTGCACACCCTACACATTTCCTTGTTCCTCGATCAGATCATTTGCCGATCGCCATTCCAGCCAACCACGCCGTAGTCCAAGCACTTTGGAAGTTGAAACCGCCCGTCACGCCGTCGATATCCAAGATTTCCCCCGCAAAGAAAAGTCCGGGACAGCGACGGCTTTCCATTGTCTTGAAATCGACTTCTTTGAGGTTAACACCGCCGCAGGTGACGAATTCTTCCTTAAATGCGCCTTTTCCGGCAATCTGATATTCGCCTTGAACGAGCTCTAGCAAGAGGCGATCGATCGCCTTATTAGATAAGTCAGCCCAGCGTTTTTGCTCATCAATGCCGATCGAACTTGTCAAACGTTCCCAGAGGCGGCGCGGCATCGGAAACGGGCAGCTAGACACGATCAATCGGTGCGACAACTGCGATTTGACCGCTACCAGTTGCTGCCGCAAAACCTCCGAATTGTACTGGGGAAGCCAATTAATTAACACAGATGTTTTGTAATGGCGATCGTGCAAAAATCTCGCACCCCAAGCCGAAAGTTTGAGTACACCAGGCCCGCTCAAACCCCAGTGAGTAATGAGCAAAGGCCCGCTTTGTTCTAATTTTGCTCCCGGCAATTTTACCTTAGCATTAGGCACCGAAACTCCGGCTAAATCTTTGATTCTGCTATCAGCAATATTGAAAGTAAATAGAGAAGGAACGGGCAGTTCTACAGTATTACCTAACTCTTTTGCCCACTTAAAACCCGACGGATTGCTGCCTGTAGCGAGTAAAATGCGATCGGACTTAAATATCTCCCCCGACTTCAACTCAACTTCAAACATAGAGGCAGTGTCCCCGCGGCCGTCTTCTGCACCGTTCCCCATTAACTTCTTTACTGAAACGACTGCATCGCCCGTGCGAATTTTCACACCTGCATCCTCAGCGGCGCGGATCAAACAGTTAACAATTGTCGCGGAATCGTCTGTGATTGGAAACATTCGCCCGTCTTCTTCTGTTTTCAACTGCACACCGTGACTGGCAAACCAATCAACAGTATCGCGTGGTTGAAATCGAGTAAAAGCACCGCGCAGAGCTTTCCCTCCTCTGGGGTAATTCTGCACTAAAATACCGGGATCAAAACAAGCATGAGTAACATTGCAGCGTCCGCCGCCGGAGATGCGAACTTTTGCCAGAAGTTGGCGGCCAGCTTCTAGTAAAGTGACGCGGGCTTGCGGGTAGGTTTTGGCACAGGTAATCGCACTAAAAAAACCAGCAGCACCGCCGCCGATGACTGTAATTTTGAGCATTCGATCGGACAAATTTTTTCTCGCTTATTCTGGTTCAAAATCGGATTTTGTCGCCCCGCAAGTGGGACAAACCCAATCGTCGGGGATATCTTCAAAGGCAGTACCGGGCGGTATGTCTCCGTCGGGGTCGCCTACTTCTGGATCGTAGACGTAAGCGCAAACGGTACAAACGTATTTTTGCATTTGCTCATCCAATTTTGTATTATAAGCCTATAGATTATACTTGACAAAGCAACCTAGTGCAATACCCATTTCAAAAGGTAATGCGACTTTGGACAATTCCCAAATTTTTACGAACTCCTATCCTGTCCAGTCGATGAACAACGATAAGATTGGCTCGTAGTGCGGACTTTAGTCCGCTCCCGGATTGCGGACTAAAGTCCGCACTACGAACCGCTTTTTTATGGTAATAAACCTAATATAATATCATACCTAACAAGCCTAGTTTTTAACCTAATTTCTGATGCTATAACCAATAATTTTTGTTGTAAAAAAATGGTATTTGTTCGTAGTGTGGACTTTAGTCCGCAATTAAATGGAGCGGACTTCAGTCCGCACTACGAACCGCTTTTGTTATAATCTACTGGATATAATTTATACCAAATAAGCCTGGTTTTTTACCTAATCTCTGATGCTATAACCAATATTTTTTTTGTAAAAAAACGATTTATGACTCCCCATAGGTCAAGGACTAATCTAATTAAGTCTGCCAATAATCTAAAATCTAAAATCGTAGAGAACTCCAGAACCGCAGTTCTAGAGGCTAGATTTTAGATTTTATTACTTGACAATTGTCAGGGTACTAAACTTTTGCTAAAGGCTTAGTCCAAACGCCGCTTTCATCTTCTTCGTACTGCTGGTGAATGGCGTCCCAAGCGGTGTGTTCCGCTTGTATCGAATCGTTGCTTTCGTCAAATGCAGCGTTGTAGGATTCCATAAAGGTTTTTTGTGCTGCTTCCGACAGGTGCGATCGCACTTCTGGAGATAAATCTGCCGGACTGTTGCAGCGACCTTTGACGGCGCGCGGCAGCGTCATCTCGCTAACTGAAACTTCTTCGCCACCTGCACTTTCTAGCAATAGTTGAAATTCGCCCGATTTATCTGCGGCGACTTCTGCCATCACGAGAAATTCGCCTGCTTCAACGCGGGTTTGATAGATAGTTGCTTTCTCTTCGGGCATTCCCAAAGCTACTAAAGCCGAAACTAGACCCGCACCGGCCGAACCTGCGATCGCGCCACTAGCTGCACCCAACAGTACAGCACCCAGCGGGCCTGCGGATACTACTGCACCGACAAAGGGAATAAACAGCACGCCGACGCCGGTTAGCAAACCCAAAAAAGAACCGAATAAGGAACCAAAAATCGCGCCGCTTCTGAGACCACCTAAAATTACATCTTTTTTAGTCAAAAAGCCGGCAATTTTAGTTTTGGACTGAAAGTTTTTGCCCATTACTGAGATGTGATCGCGGGAAACTCCGCGATCGAGCAACCGCCGAATTACGCCGTCTAATTGTTCTTCTTCCTTAAATACGGCTGAAACTGTGCGTTCTGCTAGATATTCCTCTGTCATTGTTTCTCCTTGATGGTTTGTCGATTAGTTGTGCTGGTATTTAGTATAGGAGGACACTGTAGGGCGATCGCATCGATCTTGAGAGAGAGGTTGATGCGATCGGAGATAGTTTGAGGCTCTATCAAAAGAGTTAAGGCATTTTGTAATTGGCGATCGCTCATCTCTTACAGACAGTTATTCATATCTAATATAACCTCCCATAAACTCCAATTGATTTATCATTTTTTCCGCTGACTTGGTAGCCATCAAATTCAAAATTCCTCGCCATTGATCGCCTACTGAGTAACGCTGTTGTTGTGCAAGAATGATTTCGGCATGATTTCTCTAGCCTTCCTAGAGCCAAAATTGGCGATCGCCATCCAGCGCCCCAGGATAAATGCCTTGTAACCGCCGATAAGCCATGCGATCAGAGCCAAAAAGTGGTATTGGCAAACGTGGCTCATTCAGCGAGCCATGATGCAGCAAAGTAAGTTGTACGGTTGTTTCTACCACACTTTCAATTGACACTTGCTGTCCAGGATATGGAATAACATTCAAACGAAGTGGCAGAGGTAAACCCATACTTTCTGACTTTACTTCAGTTGTCACTAAAATTGCCTCAAAATCAGATATACGCAACGCTAAACCTTTTCTTGGTGGCAGCACCAATTTTTCTGTTAAATTGTACATTCTAGGAATACCAGACTTGTAACACTCCACCAGAATAAACTTGGAGCTAATTGCATTAGCTCGTTCCCGTAAATATTTGACTTCTTCTCCACAAAAACGCCCGTCTCTGTAAATTAAAACAGTTTTATTTTTCAGGTCAGCCGCTGGCAAAAAGCTCTCTAGAATGCGTTGAGGTATTTCTTCTCCTTCAATCAGAGCATCTTCGAGCCGATAGCGAATAAACTCCCCTTGCTTGCCATATAGACGCACGCTCGCACAAGCATTCATGGTTCCGGCTCCCTTTTTTTTGGAACCTCTGGAGATATCTAAACCGATAAAATAATCCGCAATCTCTAACGGCTCAGCGAGAATAAAAGGTAAGTTACCTAATTTAGCTAAGACTCCTGGAATTACCTGATTGAGAAGATAATTAGCTTGGACATTTCTCAAGGTATCTTCATAAATCACTTGGCTAGCAATTCCACGTCGGAGCAACCGCGAGTAAACCCAAGAATAGAGACTGCCCCCTTCTTTGTCGTCAGCGTGGCGATCGCTTGTGGGTAGAAACGTCAACACAACATCAGGCTGCCTCACCATTAGGTCGTCAACAGCTTCTTCAACTTTAGCTCTAGCTTCAGCCCCTCTTAAACTATCTACAGATAATTCCTTTTTGTTCTCTTCAGGAAGAATACTTTCAAACCCATAGCGTTTTAGCCGTTTCTGAAATTCACTTAGAAAGGAACCGACCTTAAAATTGCAAAGTTTTAGAGCGGCAATACGAATTGGTCTTGATGGATCGAGGTAATCTTCATGACGGCGATAGACACCGCCTTTAGATAAACCCGTGAGAATTTGACTTTGGATGCCAGTAAAATTTTCCCCAAACATTAGTTGGGTTTGTTCGACCTTGACTTTTGGTTCCCAGAATAAGTTAGGACAATCGCGGCTGTTAATACTGCGCTCTAGCTGAAAGCCATAATTATAGAGAGCCTCTCCTGCTTCTTTTTTGTACAAAACTAAGAGGTCTTTTCGGTCTTTGTAGGAAACTTTAGTTGCTTTGAGTAATTCTCCGTAGTCAACCTCGAATCGCTTAGCAGTTTCTGGCGTGATGCAAGGACGCAGTGCGGCCATAGCATAGTGAAAAGGCTTGGCATCTTTGCCAAATTGAACAGCAACAACTGGTTGCTCATTTGGTGCATCTTTAAGTGCTTGTTTGCTAATTGCGCCAGTTGCTTCCTTGAGAAGTTGATCTCGGTGTTCTTCAATCGTTCCAACAATTCCAGTTATTCTAGCAAAACTATTATGTTCAATGTCTCGAACCTTTAACCCAATCAAAATATTTTTAGGATCTTGCCGATAGGGATGATTCTCGCAGAACTGAGCTAAATCGCCCTTGAATAAGATACGGCTGTGAATCGTTAAAGTTAAAGCAGGCTGTAGAACTCCTTGCAAGTCAATAGTTTCTGCCCAAAAGTCCACCTCACGCCTCACCTGAACCTGATTCTCAGACATAACGCTATTAGATGAGAAGGGACGAGCGATCTTTAAGACTCGAACAGCTAACTGAGCCAGGATGGAAGCTGTGACTTGCGGTTCCCGTACCCATTGAATAGAGTAGTAGCGATCGCCAATATCTTTTTTCAACTCCTCCAGAATTTCTGCCAGTTTCAGTCGCCATTCATCTTGGCTGGGCATTGGTTGATCGGGTTTAGCCAAAACCCAGAAATATTTATCTTGCCAGATCGCAACAACATCAGGGAACTTCTGACTGAAACGCCAACTCAATCGGTTGCCTATTTCGCGATCGACTTCAGGAGTTACTCGAAAGCCAATTAAATTGAGTTGAGAAATCCTCAAAGGGAAAATTTCGCTCAAAAATATTGGGGATGCAGGTTGAGTGTGAACTTGAACAGCAACAGTCATGCAGCTACCTCGCAAGGGGAAAATTTACAAATTGAATTGAACGAACAGAACGAACACATTACACCAGGATTTGGCGGGAAAATTTGGCTGAACTCAGCAGTTCGAGCGCGGTAACGGCTCAAATCTTTCTGATGCCTTTTAGCTATGAGCGTTAGTTCTATTTGGAAGCATTTTAGTGTCTCGGATGTTGCAGATATTGGCTCCGACCATTTGCCATTTTCTAAGTTATAGAAAATGGCAATCGCTTGCCGTTGCGGGTAGAGATAGCTAGCTGCTAGCAGATAAATATAACCCTGTCGCAGATCGAAGTTTGATTTACCCGTCTTGAAGTCCAAGATGTGCAGTGTGTCATCTGTGAGACTAAAAATGCAGTCAATGGCGGCATAAAATTTAAATAAATAATTCCCCTCTCGAATCAAAATTGGTTCGGGATATCCCTCATCACCTCGGCTTAACTGGATAATGTTTTTTCCGACAAGAATGGGATTATCGCGGTAATTTTTCAGGATAGAAATGACTCGTTCCTGAATTTCCAAGGATTTTTGGCTTAATTGCAGAATCTCTGCTATTTGCTGAACGCCGCCTAACTGGTGCAATAGATCGGTATTTTGATGAAATTCATAAACTCCTCTTTGTGCCAGAATCCCAATCTGTTGAGGAATGCTGTCTTGCTCCAAGAGTGCTTTAACTTGGGGTTCTTTATTTCGCGCCTTGGCAAAACCCCGCTTCATATCGCAATGCAAGTGTTCTTGACCTATTGCTGGAGCAAATTGCAACCACAAGTTATAACTAGCAAACGGTAGCCAATTTGTTGCCATTGTTAAACTTCAACTGATAGTTGTAATTTTTTGGGTTCTTTCCAACTGTGTTGGATAGCTACTTTTTTCAGCACGTTTTTGATAACTTGTTCAGAAGCCGAAGACATCAAAATACCGGGGTAAACGGCACTGCCCCAACTGGGATGCTCCAAAACAGAGCAACTATTTTGAACGATCGGCAAACCTAACAAAGCTTTGACAACTGCGGTATCGTCGTGGGCGATTTCTCCGGGACGCGAGAGTTGGGGATAACCAGTACGGGGGTCAATCAGATCTGTTAGGAAACCGCGATCGCGCAGATTGCGTACTACGCCTGAGCCGAAGTTGATAAACCTTTCCCGCAACCTATCCTTCTCCCTCTCAATGTGGAGTGCAGTATCCGTTAGAGGGTAGCGGGATTGCTGTAGCACCACAACCACTCGGCAAGTAGTCACGGGCAGAACCCAATCGGGAAAGACTCGCTCTAGGTTTTGGGCGATGAACTGACTGCACCGATGGACTGACATCTGAACAGCTTGTCCCGTTTCCGCAACCCTGTTGATTCGAGAGCCGCACTGGGATGTACCTAGCCTTGACAGCTCTACTTGATGTACCTTGTTCTCCGCAATCTTTCTTGTATACACCATATATAGTGCCTTATTTTAGTTGATGTACAGCGTCAACCTTATTTAGATGGTAGCGCAGGTTGACGTGGAGCGTCAACCCCTAGTATGATTGATAGGTAAGTAGGAAAAAACCGTGACTCAGACTTTTGGTAAGCGTATTCGTGAAGCTCGTCAGAATAAGGGATACAGTCAGCGCGATTTGGCTGCATTGGTAAAGGTAGATTACACCTATCTTTCCAAACTAGAGAACGATCGCGCTGAATATGCCCCAAAGGAGGAGGTGATTAAGTTGTTAGCGCATCACCTAGAGTTGGATGCGGAGGAACTAATCTACTTCGCTGGTCGAATCACCTCCGAAGATGCCAAAGTTGTTCAAGAACTGGCCAAAACCTACCAAAAACAGATGCCAGTTTTGCTCCGTCAAATGCGAGATAATCCTGAACTCACTCAAAAGTTTATTCGGGAAGCAACACAAGCAGAAAGCCAGGAGAAGCCAACTTGAGTGTAATTAAGCCCTATCGGTACTTGACAAAAAATGCAATTGAGAGTGAGGCTAATGAGCTTCTTTTGCAGATGCAGGGAACGCCTAATTCTCCTAAATGGCCCTTTGTAGCTGACCAGGCAGCTAATTATTTAAAATTGAGTGTCGTCTGGGACAGCTTACCTTCTCACAACAACAGACCAGTATTCGCGAGGATTTATCCGCAAACTCGTATAATAGAATTTAATGAAGATATCCCGGAACTCCAACAAAACCGAGGACTGGAACAATCGACACTGGCACATGAAATTGGACACTGGATGCTTCATGTGAATCAAAATGAGGCTGATGGTTTTGTACAACAGCTAGAGTTATCTCTATCTGATGAAACAGCAGAACAGCCATTTTTGTGCCGGAAAGTTACCGAGCAACATATTTCTAAAAGTAGCACTAACAAGCAGTTTGATTCAATTGAATGGCAAGCGCAATATTTTGCTAGTTGTCTGCTGATGCCGACCCATATCTTGGAAGAAAAACGAATAGGGCGCGATTTAACAAGGGAGTTCCACCTCGATGCAATGGCTCAAGATATTGGCGTCACAAAATCTAATCTAAAACATCGTCTCAAAGATGTTGGGTGGATTTGCATTCCCAAAGGGTCTAAGCAAATTTATCTAGGTAATGGTGTACCCAATGAACAGATGAGGTTGTTTTAAGAGCGATCGTATCTCACCCACTTAACTACATAAGATTGGTGCTAACTATGAGTAATCTATTGTTATGGCAACTTGTCTACCACTTGTCAGGGCTGACAATTTTAGGGAGAACAGAGCAAGAACCATTGGGATCTTTACCAATTCCAATACGGACGGCTGTTCTTAAAACTATTGACCTGCAAAATCCAGGAACCATTGAACTCACATTATTCAAAGAGTCTCTTCTGTTCGCAGAAGGTGAGTACGAGTGGGTAGATAGTTGGGGTTTCCCCAAAAAAACGGTTAGTGAGTTGATAAAACAGGAGTATAATCATCCAATACTGCACCAGCTTTCCGAGCGATATTCCACATATCAGAAAGTAGCTTTCACATTAATATGGCAAGCTGTAAACGGCGGAAAATCTCGCCTCAAAATAGCTGATTACCAACCGACAGTTGCAGCCTTGGCTCTAGCAGTGCTAGATTCATTAGCCTTAATAGAACGGGTAGCAGAACTGTACGGATTACCCGTAGAGTTACCAGAAGTTGACCTCTACTTAGTAGGGTCAGTTGATGAGTTTGGCGTAACCCAGCTAATGCGTTATTATCGGGGTGCTGCATTTGATGAAACAGCAAGTAATATAGATTATTGCCAAACTACTGTGCAATTGGTGGCAACAACAGAGTTGCCAAGCGACGTGGATTTTCTGTCAGTAGCTGAGTCTTTATCTTACAAGGAAAATGAGACGAATTACACTTTTGATAAATTAGAAAAGTTTGTTTTGCCTTTTCTGGATTATGTGGGAAATGTGCCACCTCTGCAAGCACGCCCAGTTTCCTTTGGGCGACCTACACTAGACTACTTTGCCCGTCGTTATTTTTTAGTTCCAGAACTTAAGCCAGAGCAAGTAGAACTGATACAGAAAGCTTTATCCAATGAATCATGTTTGGGGCTGTTACCAACAGGATTTGGTAAGTCTTTGATCTATCAACTCTATGCTTTGTTAATTCCTCGCACTACCTTAGTAATCAGCCCTCTACGGGCTCTGATCCGCGACCAAGTACACAACTTAAGTCGCCCTGGTCTTACCTGTGTAGAATCTATTAGCTCTCTGGATCGGACTCAGGCTAAAAAAAATGAAAAGCTTCGGCTTTGTTTTCAAGAATTTCGCTACCGACTGCTATACATTACACCTGAACGCTTACAGATCAAAGAATTCTACGACGAATTGAAAGCGACGATGCAGAACTCTCCAGTGGGTGCTTTAGTTATTGATGAAGCTCACTGCGTGTCTGAGTGGGGACACGATTTTAGACCGGCATATCTGCAAATTGAGCGTTTGCAGCAAGCTTTAGAAGAAGCTTCCGGACAACCCGTACCGATTATTGCTCTGACTGCAACCGCCTCGGAACCTGTGCGTAAAGACATTTTGCGTGTGTTGGGGCTAACTTCAAATAGTGTAGTGCAACTAGCAAGTAGCGATCGCCCTGAGTTGAGTTTATCTGTACATTCGGCAAGCGAACCCCAAGATAAGCCAGTTCTTCTGGCGGATCTAATTCAAACAATTGTTCCCCAGGTACTCAGCATTTCCTTAGAAGAATTAGTACCCACGAACGAAAGTCCTCCTTACTCCCATGCGGGACTTATATTCGGAATTTATGCCAACTCTCATGGACGTAGCACCATTGGTGAGGGAGTACACCACATTGCCTACGAACTCAGAAATCGGTTAATTTCTGACAATAGCATCATCGAAGTTCACGCTAGTAGTGTTCCAGATTGCTGCCCAAAATGTGGTTCATCCGTAATGAAAGATGTTAGCAATAAGCATTGCCGCTGTCTGGAGTGTCAAGAAGTTTTTCAAGAGTCCCAGACAAAGCCACTTAAAAACTGGGATAAACTCATTCAACAGCGCCAAGATGATTTCCAAGATAATCAATTTCCATTGCTAGTTGCTACTAAAGGTTACGGCATGGGAATTGATAAGCGCAACATACGCTTCGTCATTCACCACAGCCTGTCCAGCAGTCTTGAAGCGTACTACCAAGAAGCCGGACGCGCAGGTCGCGATAAGCAGCACGCTCATGTAGCAATGCTCTATCATGCACCTCACCCAAAGTGCAAAGAGGAGTACATCGATCGAGAAGTCGATCTTCAGCCCCCCTGTGTTTCCAACGACCATAATTTTCACTTTTGGAAGTGTCCATACTTTAAAGATCATCTGTGTGATTACGGGCATCAAGCCCGTTTTATCCGTGGTCATTATCCTGGTTTAGAAGAGGATGTTAAAAGTATTATGGATATTTACAGAAAACTGGTCGCTGGAGAGAATCTTACAGTCAAGGGAGACAAACAAAACAAGAAAACACAATTAGCACTCTCTAGACTACAGCAGCTTGAAATCGTTAAAGAATTTTCCATCAAGTATCATTCTTTATATCAAATTGAATATCAAGTAGAGTTTGACCGCTCTTGGTCGCTGCCAGAGGTCGCTGATACTCTTAAAAAATTATTAGTTCAGAAAGATGTCAATGAAAACTACGCCAAAACACAAATCAATCAAATTTTGGTTCCGTTCTTCAGTCAATCTCTTGAAAACTGGCGCGAGCGGGCGTTAGCTAAAGCATTATATCTTATAATAGGGAGGATTTATGAAACAGTCCCTCGGATGCGCTATCAAATGCTGCAAAATCAGTTGGATTATGCTAGAAGTCACGAAGAGGGAACCTGTCGTCGCGTTGTCCTCAGAAGTATTTTTGATTCCATCGATCATTTAAAGACTGGCAACTACAAATGTAATTTTTGCGATGTTTGTATTCCCGATCTACAATTTAATAACGAAAAAGCTACTGTTCTTCAGCAGGATGCTCAAGTCGATGAAATTCCAGCTCAGCTTTCTACCCTATTACAAGGATTTGAGCAAATTGCTTTACAAGAAGTTTTGCAGTTCGCTATAGAGCGTGGAGCAGTAGCGGGAATGTTTGCCCTTGTTACTAACCGCCTAGAGCGTGACCCTACAAACCTAGCTGCACTCTTTTTGGCAGGTGCGCTAGCGCGGGAACGCCAACGTGAAACTCGGGCTTTTGATTATCTGAGATTCGGGTTTAATGAAGGAATTAAACAGGGGTTATCTCCCGATAATCTTCTACTTTTCTATGAAGAAGGTGTGCTTTTACAGCCTAAAGAAGCTTTTGAATGGCTAACTCAGGTTGGTGGATATTGGGATACTGAAGAGGGATTAAAATTCTTGATTCAGGAAGCAGCTCAAAGGTTCGGTACTGATTCCACGCATTACCGTGTACTAATTGTGAGGTGGCTTCTTGGAAGGTTCAATGAAGTCAGTGATGATTGTGCTGCTTTCAAGCCAACGATTGAGGTTATCAAAAATGGCTTTGAGCGACTGAGTTAAATTATTATGTGAGGTAAAATCATGGCAGAATTTTTGGATAATTTAGAGCTACTGGAGAAAGAAGTTGCCAAATATCGTAGTAAATTTCAAGAGTCTTCTGAGGTTTTGAATGATTTGGCTAAAGTTCAGCTTGATTTTGAGAAGCTTGCAGAAAAGTATCAGAAGTTAGAAGAAGAGTATCATCAACTAACAGAACATATAAATAAAGCCAAAATAATTTCAGCTTCGTTACAATCTGATTCAAAGAGTGCCATAGAGCGAGTATTACAAGCACATAAAAGCTTTGAACAGCGCTTTTTAGAACTAGAAAATGCAACAAAGACAAGCACAACTCAAGCACGGGAAAGCTTGGCTCAACATTTTGCTAACTTCGAGAGCGCTGCTGATGACCGATGGGAGAAATTTTGCGATAGGTTTTCTGTCCGTTTAAACGAGCTGGAGCAACAAATTCAAGAGCTTAAAAAAGAATTTGCAGAACGTCTGAAAATTTTAGGAGCTAATGATTCAGCAATTAACGCTAGATTAGGCAGCGTCGAGTCTGAAATGAAGTCAATCAATCAAATTCAAGTAAGTACGGCGGATCAATGTAAAGGTCTAGAAGAACGTCTGAGCAAAACAGAGCAGTCGGTTTCTAATTTAGAGCTGGATACAAGAAAAACTCGCCGATTAGTATATACAATGGGGGCAATAGGAACCATATTAGCTTTATTTTTGGTAGGATTGCTATTTTGGTTCCAATCCCGAAATGCACAGCTCGATCGCCAAATCGAACAACCTCGGATTTTAAAGCCTGGTAAGTCAACTAAATAGCGAACTCCAATCACCATATTTATCTGGAGTAAATCATAATTAATCACCTGATTTACCCAAATAAATACAACAATATATAAACGCCAAGCCTGATCAAAATTCAATTTTAATTTTGTTAAACTTGAATAGCGCCAGAAGAAAGGCGCAGTTACATAAATTCTACCCGATCGCACTTTCGCAACATTAACCAATGCCACTAGCACCTTTGTTTCCTGTCGTTCACCCGATGCTCAAAACAGCTTTTCCCGGATGTCTGTGGACGGGAGATATCAACAGCCGAGAAATAGCCCTAACATTTGACGACGGGCCGCACCTGCAGCACACACCTCAACTGCTAAAGATTTTAGATAAATACGACATCAAAGCTAGTTTTTTCTGGCTGGGTTTTTGCGTGGACAGACATCCAGAAATTGCCAAAGAAGTGTACGATAGCGGACACTGGATCGGTCTCCACGGCTACCAGCACGTATCGTTTGCCAAACTCAAAACCCACGAACTAAAACAAAGTTTAGAAGACACGCAAAAAGCTATTAGCAAAGCTTGCGATTTAGACCCAGAATTAATCCGCGACGTGCGACCGCCGAACGGCATTTTTATACCGCGAACATTAGAGTTATTGCAGCAGTGGGAATATCGTCCCGTAATGTGGAGTGTCGTCCCGGAAGATTGGGTGCGGCCGGGGGTGATGAAAGTTACTAGCCGCGTCGTGCAGCAAACAGAAAACGGTTCAATTATTGTACTCCACGACGGCTATTCCGGCGGCGAAGATGTTGCCGCTGCTGCTGATAAAATAATTCCATTGCTTTTGTATAAAGGTTACAAATTCGTGACGGTGGATCGACTTTGGGAACAAGTTTCTGCCTGATGGTGTCAGTGCGATCGCACCTGTCGGAAGTAATCGCCAAGGTTGAAAATTGCTTCGGTAGGAATCAGGGCGCGGCGGTAAATCCGCAAGTCATGAGTATGTTAACAAAAACAGGGTAAAATACCTGGTATTGTATAAAAATTGCTTCGGTTTCGATCGCAAACAAAGCAAGTAGAGGAGGCTGTTCTATGGTTCGATCGCACAAACGTCAAGCTGTCATCGCTTTAGTCGTAGCCCTGGGTACAATCATCGGGAATTTAGTGTTTCCAGGCCTGAATGTAGCCCCAGCATTTGCTGAAGCCAAATTTAAAGATGTCACAAACCATTGGGCCCAAGGCTGCATAGAGGAATTAGCCGATAAAAAAATCATCAGCGGCTACTACGAAGACGGCAGTTTTCGCCCGAACCGCCCAGTCAGCCGCGCTGAGTTTGCGGCAATGCTGCGTAGGGCTTTTCCCGATGCAAAAACCGTCCGCAATCCGATCGACTTTGTAGATATTCCCACGAACTACTGGGGTTATAAACCAATTCGAGAAACTTATCAGACGGGTTTTCTGTCCGGTTACAGCGGCAGTATTTTTAACCCGACTCTGAACATTCCCCGCTGGCAGGTTTTGGTAGCATTAAGCAGCGGCTTGAAATATACGCCTACAGGTTCAGCGCCTGAGATTTTGGATGCGACTTTTGAAGATGCACCGGAAATTCCCGAATTGGCAAGAAATGCGATCGCCGCCGCCGCAGAAAAACGACTTGTAGTCAATTATCCCGCCGTCAAACAGCTAGAACCTACGCGCAATGCAACCCGCGCCGAAGTAGCAACTTTCTTGTGTCAGGCGATCGCCAAACCCGGACAAACAGCCTTAGTTCCCTCGCAATACATCGCCCAAGTCCCAACGAATGTCGGCCCGGCGAGAACCACAGAAACCTCGGAATCAGGGAAAGTTCGGGCAGAAGTTTCTTTCGTCAAAGAAGGAGAAAATGCCAAAAATATCCGCATCAAAATCATCCGAGACGGTCAAACTTTATTAGACGAACCAGTGCTAATTCCGACTCGTTCTCTAGTAGACAATCCCGACAAAAAAGCCAACGAAGAAGTATCAGAAGGGCGTTTGTTATCGGTGCGAATCCGCGATTTTGACGGCGACAAAGAACCGGAAGTGCTGGCAGATTTAGTCTCAATCAATAGCGGTGTCCGCTGCTGCAATTATTCGTTTATTTACCGCTACGACTCAGCAGCTAAAAAATACACTCACATCAAGCATTTTTGGGGCAATGTCAGCTACGAAATTGTCGATTTTGGCAAAAACGATATCCCGGAGTTCAAGAGTCTAGACGGGCGATTTGCAGAGGCTTTTACAAATTATCCGGATTCTCGCTTGCCGCTGCAAATTTGGCAGTACCGCCAAGGTAAAATGGAAGATGTTACTAAGCAGTATCCGGTGGAAGTATACACAAATTCTGCTGAACTGTGGCTGGAATCTAGGAAGCGATCGAGCGAAGATGCAGAGGTAAAAGGGGTTTTGGCCGCTTTCATGGCCAGCAAGTATGTTGCGGGCCAGGAGGCCGAAGGTTGGCAATTGTTGGACAAAGTTTATCAAGGGCGCGATCGCGCTCAATTCTTTGCGAAATTGCGCGAGTTTTTGGTGAGTACGGGATATGCGAGTAAGTAGATAAAGAACCCCCTAAATCCCCTTTTAAAAGGGGAGTAAGGGTTGAGGTTGAACGACTCATGTTTTCGCCTTAAGGAAGGGAACTTTCAAGACTTTCCCCCCCCCACGAAGGCAACACTCGAAAGTTCCGCCAACATCATGACGGCGATATTCTACGCTAATGCTATCTGAGGGGTGATTTTAGGCAAAGGTTTTTACCTGGTACTTTTTGAGAATACAAACATTAAGAATTAAATAATTTTACAAAAACTTTATGAATAAATACCAAAACCAGTTGCTGTTTTAGAAGTTAAGCTAAAATAAGTATAAAATATCCTACATAAAATCCCTGAAAATGGTATATCCACCTGCACCTTGGAATTTGCAAGGTTATGCTGTTCAGACTTTACAATTAATAGATGTGGCACGGGTGCGTCCCTTGGTTCCATCTGAGTTAGAAATAGTCTCTGTATTGCCAGGAAAAACCCTAGGTGGAGTTTATATATCCTCCTACGGATTGGGTTCCGTGATGGAGTACAATGAGTTAATTGTCGTAAGCGCGATCGCCAATTATGCAGGAAAATGGGGCGCTTGGATTTCCCACATCTACGTAGACAACCCTAACTCAGTAGCCGGCGGGCGCGAAATTTGGGGACTCCCTAAAGAATTAGCTCAATTTAGTTGGGAAGGCAACGATGCGGTAAAAGCAACACCGCTAGGCTACCGAGTTACAGTTAGCCAAGCAAACCGTCAACTGTGCAGCCTCAATTACAGCAAGCAAACTTTAGCTTTACCGCTGTCTTTGAGCGGAAATGTTTTCAGCGCTGACAGCAGCAATTTGCTGTTATTTAAAGGAGAATTTAAATCTCGAATCGGTTTGATCAAAGGCGAAGTAGAAATACCTGAAGACAGTCATTTTGCAAGTTTGAACTTAGGTCAGCCCTTGCTTACATTTGCCTGCGAAGATATGTGTTTAATTGCAGGTGCGCCGGAAGTTATAGGGAACAGAGCCGCAGAATTCAGTTATTAGCTAAAATTTGTAGGGTGCGCACTGCGCACCTTACTCTTAATATCAGAATGCACCAGACTAATTTGGCAATCGCAGCATACTAGACAAGATTGCTTTCATTCGCTCTCAATTCTTAAAATTATCTGCGTTAATCTGCGTTGATCTGCCTTGCATCTGCGGTTGCTCTATCAATCAAAGATTTATGCAATAAGTCTACTCATTTTTCTGCCCAACGAGTCAGTTAATCTGCCTTGTTTTCACGACTTGGCGCTCGATTTATCGAGAGTGTTTCCGCCACAGGTAAATCCTGAATGATTTTGATATTATTCCCAAAAAAATAGGCTGGCACACAGCCAGCCTAGAATCAGGAGAAATTTAATTGAAACTTGTTGAAATTCTAGCTAAACAAACCCGAAATACCGCCGACTGCTATTGCTCCAGCCAGAGCCGAAACAACCACAGAAGTTAGAGCCGTACCGAACAGCCACCAAGCAGCAGTTGCTGCAGCTTCGCGCGCATCTTCTGCTTGCTGCTTGGTCTTTTTCTTGATATCTTTAATGCGTTTTTTGGCTTGCTCTTGCAGGCGTTCCGAACGCGACAGCACGCTGTCCCTGGCTCCTTCAATTTGGTCGATAATTTTGTTAGCTTGGTCTTCTGAAATATCGGAGCGAGAGCTAATTACCGCGACTAAAGTACCGCGATCGAATTCGCCTAAACGCTCTTTAATAGCGTCAAATCCGGCCTGCGGGTCGTCAAATACTTTGCGGAAATCTCGTTTGATGCTTTCGTAGTTGAGTTCTGGTCGATCGAGCGAATTGAGGTAATCCCGAATTTTCGCGAAAATACCGTCAATTGCCGACTGGAACTTGTCTTGCACCATTTGAACTTGTTCGACAAATTCGTTGCGGACAGATTCGATACGATCGGCAATTTGGTTAGCTTCCTCTTCGGAGATGTCTTCCCGCTGCGACAGCAAGGCTACCAGCGTACCGCGATCGAAGTGCTTCAGGCGATCGCCCAAACTTTGCATCCCCATTCCCGGCTCGTTAAACAGCAACTGCAAATCGCGTTTGATACCTTCGGGATTGAGTTCTTCCTTGTTGGTATTCTGCAAGTAATTTTCCAAACTTCCTTGGAAATCCTTGACAGTTTTTTGAGCGCGAGATGCCAAACGACGGGGCGATTTCACGATGCTGCGAATCGAATCTTGCACGCGATCGATCGTCCGATTGATTTGTTCTTCGCTCAAATCTTCCCGCTGCGAAAGCAACTTGACCAAGGTTTCGCGATCGACCTGAGACAGCCTTTCCCGCAGCGCCAAAGCGCCTTCTTTCGGATTTTCTAACAATTTGGTCAAATCCCGATTGATGGCTTCTGGATCGAGTTCTTCCAAGTTGGTATTCCGCAGGTACTCACCAATTTTGGCAGTAACTTCCTCGTACTGCTCCTTAGCTTTATCCGCCACTATTTGCGGCGCGTGGATAATGTTGTCGCGGACGGATTCGATTTTGTCGATCGCCCGATCGATCTGTTCTTGGCTGAGGTCTTGGCGCTGTGAAAGCAACTGCACCAGCGTATCGCGGTCGAATTGAGACAAGCGTTCTCTCAACGCTTTCAATCCCGCTTCCGGGTCGCTTAACAGCATTTGAAACTCGCGCTCGATCGCTTCAGGATTGAGTTCTTCCTTGTTAGTATTGCGGAGATACTCTTCTACCTTTTGGCGCAATTCTTGCGCTTTCGATTGCGCTTGCTCTTGCAATTCTTGAGATTTGGCAATTACGCGATCGCGCGAACTTTCTAGTCGGCCGATTAACTGATCTGCTTCCTCTGGACTGAAATCATCCCGCTGACCGAGCAATTGCACCAAAGTATCGCGGTCAAATTGCGACAGGCGATCGCGCAAAGCCTCAAAACCAGCATCGCGATCGTCCAAAAGCGCTTGGAAGTCCTTCTCGATACCTTCAGGATTCAATTCTTCCTTACCAGTCGATCGCAAATAATTCTCAATCCGGCTGCGTAAATCTTGAGATTTTTCCTCACCAGCAGCATCTCGAACAATTCCCAAAACTTCTTGACGGACACCTTCAAGCTGTTCCGCAATTTCCGTCGCCTGTTCCTGACTAAACCCCTCGCGGCGCCCCAAAATCCCTACAAAATACTCAGGATTAAACATCTCTAACTGGCGCAAAACTGCCCCCGGAGAAGCTTCGGGATCGTAAATAACATCCCTAAATTCCTGCTTGATAGTTTCTCGGTTGAGATGCCAAGGTTGAGTATTCAGCAAGTAATTTTCCACATCAGCCTTAGCTGTATTGAAAGGCAGTGCAGGCAATTTATCGCCCACCTTCTCGCTCAAAGACTTAGCTTTTTCCTTTCCTTTTGCAGTTAGTTGCTGCAACTGACCAGAAATTTTTTCAACATCCAAATCCGACAAATCAGTCCGCGACAAAACAGTGCCCACCAGAGCTTCCACACCCAACTGCATCGCCCGGTTCATGCCCCCGCTGGACTCCGATTTGTTTTCCCTAGTTTCCAGAATTTGAGACAGCTTGGCGTTGAGTTCGTCAGACTTCAACAAATCGGGAGCCGCAAACTTGAGAAAATCAACTAACTCTAAATTCGGGTCTTTCTTTTCTTGCTGCTTGCCAAATGTTTGCTTCCAAACGCCTTCTAGTTGGTCAGCAACTTGATTTATTTCTTCTTGAGAAAAATCACTACGACTGCTAATCAAATCCACAAAAGTTTGGCGGTTAACATTCTTTAAAACATCGGTTCCCGCCAGAGATTTGATATCGGCATCCCCCAGCAACTTTTCAAATTGACCGCGAATTTCCTTAACATCTAACTTCGGCAACTGCAAAGAACCCACATAATCTTGCAGTGTTTCGCGAATGCTCTCCGTGTCTACAGCCGAGCTCAATTCGCGGCGGACAGCAGCCACAGATGCTTCTACAGTATTGACCATTTGGTCGCCCGCCATCTTGCCGCCGATCGCTGAACCGGCAGTACCCATAACGCCTTGAATGCCTGAAAAAGCAGTTTTTATCAAGGAACCAATCATCGAGCCGACGGCGCTAGAACCCAGCCATACCAGGGTTAAAAAGTACGCAGCCCAGATGACCACACCAATAATTGCCGCTCCATCTACCGAGGCAATTGAAGTTAATTTGACTGCCAGAAAACAAGCTAAAAATAAAGCTAGGTTAACTGTGACTAAAATCCAACCGCCGACTAGACCTTCAGTCTTCCGAATTTTAGTACCAAAACTTTCGGAATCGTCATCATCATCGGGTAAAGCGTCGTCCCAATTAGATATTTTGGCGGCAATCGAGAAATTTGTTAACAGGAATTGGAAGCCGAAAGCCATAATGACTCCGGCGATTAATGCCACGAAAAACTGAGGACTTAGAAACATCAGCCCTGCGATATCCGGGTGCTGGAACGGGACATCTCTTTGCACCGGCATTTGGGCAATATTGAATTTTGGACTGTACACCGACATTAATAACTCGCTTTCAAACATAAATTACCTCCTAAAGTTTGATGCCGAATTAGGCATATTGAAATTAGCCCCTAACATTGAACTAGGGGAATTGACACTTTTTAGATGGTGGTTTTTTCGTCAGGCTTTATCTTACGGAAGCCATAATTCGTGAAATCAGGATGAATAGTAAATCAGTTCTTTAGTTATGTCATCCTTACTGCTGATTATGGCTCTGGAAGCGGAAAAATAAATCCCTCTAAAGTCAGAAATGAGTTGATTTGGGAGGAGTAGCCGTAGAGTTCGCCCAAAAAATGCAGGTTTGAGGCGGGGGCGATGGCTAGTAATTATCACAGGGGCCGTCAAGACTTTTTATGTAATTAATGGGGCGTGGTTACTTAATAAAGTGCGATGTGGCGCACCCTACATATCGTAGAGTGCGCTGTCTTTTTAGGATTCCGTTTGGTTTTTAGGCTGAAAACGAGCTAGTAATTCCGGGCGTTCGAGCTGCATAATCAGCCGCGTGATTTCAAGAGGTTCTAGTTGACTCAAAGGCTCAATTATTTGGGCTAATTCTTTATCGATTTCGCCAAATCTTACTTGTAATATACTCTCAAGAATCTCGCGTTTACCTTGCTGAAAACCTTGCTGAAAACCTCGCTCGATACCTTGCTGGATACCTTGCTGAAAACATTGCTCGATACCTCGCTGAGTTGCTTCTTCAAGCCGTTGTAAATAGAGCGGTGACAGTTCCATAATCAACTCCCGATTTTCTCGATAGATAATAAATATTAAAGTGATATTTAGCGCCCCCTACAGATTGTAGAGCGCGCTGCTGAGTTAGGATTCCGTTTGATTTTTGGGAGCAAAACGAGCTAGTAATTCCGGGCGTTCGAGCTGCCTAATCAGTCGCGCGCGATCGAGACTTTCTAGTTTAATCAAAGGCTCGATTATCTGGGCTAATTCTTCATCAATCTCGCCAAATTTCACTTGTAGCATACTCTCAACTATCAAGCGTTGACTGCGCTGGATACCTTCTTGGATACCTTCTTGGATGCCTTCTTGGATACCTTGCTGGATACCTCGTTGAGTTGCATCTTCAAGCCGTTGCAAATAGAGGGGTGACAGTTCCATAATTAACTCCCGATCTTCTCGATCTATGTCTTGTCGGATTTCTAAAATCGTTCGCAAGTTGTACAACAATTCTAACGCGCTTAACCGAAAGAAATTATCAGAGGGTAATTCTCTCAATTCGGCAATAGCTTGCTTTTGCACGTTTCCCTTCCCCAAAACCCTCAGCCACAGCGTTTCGGGAGTGCGGGGGAGTTGGTGAATGGCAATGATTGCTGCTTTCAGAGACGGACTCAGAAAATAAACTCCATTTACCCAATTTTCGGGTTCGGGAATCGCTCCAAATCCAGCTAGCATGGTGTCGGAAACCGTCGGCGACAGTATCCAGAGTTGTGGCAAATCTGCCTCTGCAATCCTGCTATTATCTCTGGCTGCGACTCGTTCATATTCGGCGTGGACATCAAATAGTTTGCCCAAACAACTGCGAATTTCTCCGGTTTGAACAGGACTGCGGAATGGTTCCAATACAGCGGGTTTTGCTGCAATTTTACCCAAAATGCCGAGCGTCGTTGGTTCGACATCAGGTTCCGCTTTTGGGGCAAAGAAAACATCAATCTGCCTCACTTCTCCCGCAATGTCGAGGCTGGTTTCGACTTTGCCCAGAGGGGTTAATAGTTCTTTGAGATACTGTTTTGCGAATTGGTCGTGAATAAATCTAGTCATGAGAATTGTCAGCTATCAAGTGTTTAAAAACCTCGCCACTACTCGTCTACTCGCTACTCGTTACCAAGCTATACCTGGTAATGCAGATAGGCGAGGCTCTTCCTCCATTTTTGCAGCGGAGGCTCTTCCTCTGGAAAATTTCATGCTCTGGCTGGGAACCAGTTAAAACCAGTTAAAACCCAATACGGTTTACTTAAGACGATCTCCCTGGCACACCCCTTAAAAAGGGGGGGATCAGAATGCCCTCAAAGTCCCCCTTCTTAAGGGGGATGCGAGGGGGATCTCCGGGGCATAAATATGTTAAGTGAACCGTATTGTATTATAGAGATAATTTTAACGTACTTACTGACTCAAGAATTGAGAGAATTTGTGGTGTAGTGCGCGATCGCGGGCTTCTCTAACCTTAGAGAGAAGCAAGACCGATGCAGAAATACGTCCTAAGAGTTTTGCGATCGCCCCTAGCGTCAGGTAGGATTACTGTTAATTATTGCGCTGGACTCAGGAGAAAAAATTTATGGCAGATATGTCCGGTCAAGACCCCTCAGAAATTAAAATGGCGACGGTTGATGAAGAACAAAAAGGCGCAACGTTTAGCGGTACGGTCATCCTTGCTATCGATTCTGAGGGTGGGGAAGTCGTTTTCTTCAGAGACTTTTTGATTGAAAATTATAAAGGCGAACTTACCGCTTATCTGGCAACAGATGGCAATATAACGAAAAGCATTGATTTAGGCGAACTTAAGCATAAGAGCAGCAGCTTTAAGCTGCCAATTCCGCTGGGGACGGATACATCACCCTACAATACAGTTGTGCTGCGCGACGAAAAAAGCAAGAAAAAAATTGTGACGATCAATCTATAAAATTTGCAATTTAGCTCGTAGTTCACCCAAATTCGTTAGCGCAGCCCGCCCCTACGGGGGCTGCGCCAACGAAGAGGATCGCCCTTTTTTTGTTGAAGTACGCGCGTGCGAAGCTATCCCGTAGGGAATCGCCCTTAAATTAAGGTGCGTCACTTTCGATCGAACGGCGAAGTTTGGCGATCGCTCGTAAAGTGACCAAAGCACACGGGATTTAAGCCCCCACCTTGAGTGCGAAGTTTTTAGGCTGGGGATTTAAGCCCCTTCCTAAAAACTTCGCACTCAACTGTCAACTGTCAACTGTCAACTGTTAAGCACCCTAATTTTTAAAATGGAATCGGATCGTAATCGGGATTGTCAGCTTCGTTAGATGAATTCGACGGGCGATCGGACTCAGAATTTGAAGACTGATGCGAGTTCCAATCCGAAGTAGACGTGCGATTAGCACTGCCTGGAGCGGTGTTAGAGCTGCGGCCTCGCGAACTCATGGGAACCACGTTGCTCGGCACATTTGCTGGCGTGGTGTCGCGAATCCCGGCCGGTTCTGGAGGGGTTCTAGTTGCCGGAGCCGCCGTCATTGCATCGGCGCTAACAGTGTAAATCCTTTGAGCGGTTAGTTCAGCGCGTTTTTCTTTAATGCCATCTCTTTCGATCGTATTCATACCCAGTCGGCCTTCAATAATCACCCGATCGCCCTCGCGATATTTCTCGTGAATTTCTTGAGCCAAATTGCCCCATCCGATCACCTTCAAATGTTCTGGCGGATCTTCAGGTTTTGGGCCTGGAAACTGTACCAGCATCTCAGCGATTGGAACTTGATTGTCAGGAGTATAACGGAGTTGCGGTTGTTGAATTATTTCCGCCATCAAAATGCAGCTATTCATAACTTAAATGGGAATTGGGAATTGGGAATTGGGAATTGGGAATAGGTAACTAATGAAAACAGTTAACAGTCAACAGTCAACAGTTAACAGTCAACCATTCCCAAATTTATCTTGGCGAACAGCCGCCTCGGCTTGAGTGACAAAATCGTGAACCAGGGCGCGGTACTCCTTCAAAGTTTCTGATACCCAATCTCGATCCTCGCTGTTGGCGAAGATATGAACGGTTGGTTCGCTAGCATCGGGCAAAACTAATACCCAATTGTCGTCGCTGTAGTTAAAAATCTTCACTCCATCTATTAATTCTAAACGATCGGGCGAATGAGTTTCTACTAAATGTCGCATTAGCGAACCTTTTACCGTCCAAGGACAGCGGACACTGTAACTGCGGTGGGTGACGCGGGGAAGTTCAGCCTTAATTTGTCCGAGCGATCGCTCCTGAATCGTCATCATTTCTATCACTTTAGCAATGCAGAACATTCCGTCAAATCCGGGATGCAACTGCGGGAAAATAAAACCCATATTGCCGCTACCGCCCAAAACCACATTCGGATTTCTGTTAGCGGCTTCCATCAAAGCAGTTGGGTTCGCCTTAGTACGGATTACCTTGCTTTGATAGCGACGGGCGATCGCCTCCACCGCAGAAGACGCATTCACCGGCACTACCACTGTACCTCTGGGATTAGAAGTCAGCATCAAATTTACCATCAGCGCCGTCAGCATTTCCCCGCGAATCGCTATTCCCGATTCATCTACCAAAATAAGCTGTTCGCCGTTGGCTGATACCTGTACCCCAAAATTAGCGCTGAGTGCTTTCACCACGCGTCCGAGTTGGTCGAGCAAATATTCCCGTTCCCCATTGCTCAGAGAAGTCTGCTTGAGACTGGCATTGAGCACCACCGCATCGCAGCCGAACTTAGCGAGCATTTGCGGCAAAATTGCTCCAGAAACTGCGTAAACGTAATCGATTACCACCTTAGAATTGCTGTAACGAATTGCCTCAACATTCATCTGCCGCTCAAACATCCGGTTATAAATGTCGAGAGCTTGGTTAAAGTACGACATCTCTCCAATTTCGGGAATTAGAGCCCGCCGCAAATCTTCCTTAAAATAAGCGCCCTCGATTTTTTTCTCCGCAGCTTTAGTAATATTGATACCTTTGATATCGAAGAATTCGATTAAAATGTGGTCGGAGCGATCGGGCGAAATGCGAACATGAATGCCGCCAGCAATTGAGATCGTAGACGTAACCGTGCGCGCGATCGGAATTGCCGTCGATTCCAAATTCACCACATTAATTCCCACGGACATCAAACCCGCAATCAAAGACCTCGAAACCATCCGCGAAATACTGCGCTGATCGCGAGAAACCGATACCGAAGTCCCAGATTTCAAAGTCGATCCATAAGCCGCGCCCAATTTCACCGCAAATTCCGGGGTAATATCCACATTTGCCAGTCCTTGAACGCCGCGCTGACCGAATAAATTCCGTTTAGCTTGTTCTCCCCAGATTAAATTTTGATTTAACAGAGCGCCGGATTCAATATTTTTGCTCGGCCAGATGCGCACGCTAGGGCCTACTTGGGCTTCTTCTCCGACGATCGACATGGAACCGACGACAGCACCTTCGAGGACGTGAGCGCGCCTGTCTACGCGGGTGCTGCGGCAAATCACGCAGGCCCTGAGATGAGCATCTTCGCCGATAATTGCTCCATTCCAGACAATGGGGCGTTTGAGGTTAGCGTCGGCCCCGACTGTCACGTTATCTCCGATTACTGAACCCCCGTCAATTTTGACTCTTGCTCCAATCCGGCAATTGCTGCCGATCATCGTGGGTGTTTCGACGATCGCGCTATCGTCAATAAAAGTATTCTGACCTACCCAAAGTCCCGATCGAACTTGATTATAGTAGGTCAAATCCAGTTTGACCTTTCCGTGCAGTGCATCGTATTGAGCTTGGCGGTAAACATCCAACTGTCCGACATCGCACCAGTAACCCTCGGCGATGTAGCCGTACATCGGTTCGTTTTTTTCCAGCAACAGGGGAAACAAGTCTTTCGAGAAGTCGCTCTCTTTATTGACCGGCAGGTAATCCAAGACTTCGGGTTCCAAAATATAAATGCCGGTATTGATCGTATCGGAGAAGATTTCGCTGCTAGAAGGTTTTTCCAGAAAACGGCTGATGCGGAGATTTTCCTCGGTAATCACGACTCCAAACTCCATCGGGTTTGGAACGCGAGTTAAAATTAACGTGGCTTTGGATTGCTTGCGGTGGTGAAATTCGATCGCTTCTGTCAAGTCGAAGTCTGTGATGCTGTCGCCACTGATGACTAAAAAAGTTCGATCGAGCAATTCCGCAATATTTTTGACACAACCAGCCGTACCCAGCGGTTGGTCTTCCTCCACAGCGTAAGTCATTTGAACCCCAAACTCTGCCCCATCAGTAAAATATTCCCGCATGACATCAGGAAGATAGTGCAGCGTGGCAATAATTTCGGTAATGTCATGTCTTTTTAGTAAATTGATAATGTGTTCTGCGATCGGGCGATTCAGAATAGGAACCATCGGTTTCGGTAAATCGCACGTCAGGGGTCTGAGCCTCGTTCCCGACCCCCCAGCCATCAACACTGCACGCATAAAATCCTCCTTGCTTAGAAACCTCTCTACCGTCATTGTCCGCTACAAAAAGCTTGGCGGCTGTAACCTGTAGGGCACTAACTATCAGTGTTAATTATCTTTGAGTAATCCCGCGTCTCTGAATCCCAATTTTGCAGGGGCTCTGGCATTCCGGCAGATAATTTATTAGTTATCAGCAGGGACTTAATGCCGGAATGCCAGAGCCCCTACGGATATATTTGCAAAAATGGGATGCTGTCCCCGCGTCTCTGAATCCCAGGGAAGCGAGGTCGTCCTCAACAGCAACTGATTTAATAAGTGGAATTGTTACAGGTAACAGTGCACCTTGGCGTCTGATAAATGATAGATTAATAGGAGCGATGCAGGCTCGCTCGCTCAAAATCCAATCAGTTGCTTAGGGGGTTTATTTGCATGGAACCGTTAATTGGATTGGTATTGCTGGTGACATACGGTGGCGGTATTTGGAAATTTTGGAATGGTTTCGATCGCACTAACTTCGACAGAAGCTTTGCAAATCGCCTGAAGCTGTCGCTGCTGTGGCCCGCGTTAATTTTTAATAAGCCTTACCGCCAAAATTTTACAAAAGCCCTCAAAGGCTCTAGAAGGTAATTCAAGAATGTCTAAAAAGTCGGATCGCCTAGCTTCTAGTCCAGAGCAAACTTGGTTTGCCAAAGACAAATCAGATAGCTGGCCACGTTTACTCTCCCCAGTTGCTGCTCGGTTCGATCGCGAATATCGAGGAGAAGCTTTCGCCTTACCCGAAGAAGTCGAAGCAATGCCGATTTTCCTGGAATCAGTCGCAGGAACCCTCCAAGCAAAAACAGTTTCTCCCTTCTGGAAACTTGCCAAACCTCAAAAAAATCAGCGTTGTTTAGACATTGGCTGCGGAGTCAGCTTTCTGATCTATCCTTGGCGGGATTGGGAAGCCCTTTTTTACGGTCAAGAGATTAGCAGCGCCGCGCGAGATGCCTTAAACGCTCGCGGCCCTCAACTAAATTCCAAGCTCTTTAAAGGCGTAGAATTAGCCCCCGCTCATCGCTTAAATTACGAAGAGGATCAATTCGACTTGTGCATCGCCACAGGATTTAGCTGCTATTTTCCCATAGATTATTGGGCGATTGTTATGGCAGAAGTTAAGCGAGTATTAAAACCGGGCGGTCATTTTGTGTTTGATGTCCTCAATCCCAATGCTCCTCTAGCAGAAGATTGGGCAATTTTGGAAACTTATCGAGCAGGCGAAGTATTTTTAGAGACAATAGAAGATTGGGAAAAAATGATCAAAGAGGCTGGCGCTAAAGTAGTAAAAAAACAAAGCGGCGACCTATTCCAAATGTATAAAGTCCAATACACTTGAGACGGAACCAGGTTCGTAGTGAGGACTTCAGTCCGCAAAAAAACCGTTTGTAGTGAGGACTTCAGTCCTTCTAAAAAGGTTTGTAATCAGGACTTTAGTCCGTAAAAAAACCAGATTTCCCAGACACAAAAACTTCATTAGACAAGATTGCAAAAGTCCTTTTAATCAAATTTTGGAACGGACAAGATGCCCATTCCAAAAGAAAAAAACTTTTTGTGGGATGGGCCGGAGAGCCCGTCCTAGCTATTTTTGCAAGAGGTCTATTATCAGTCAAAAAAGTAGGGTTCGTCAGCAAGTATAAATTGGTTTAATAAGCAAGAAATATGGCAACTGACGCATCCTACTGACTACTGACTGAGCGTATTTCTTGTCACTCAATCCAAAACTTGTAGCCTGGTTTCTAACCTCCAGGCG
>PVWI01000451.1 GCA_003003725.1 filamentous cyanobacterium Phorm 6
TTGCTAAATATAGGTTTTTCCTGACATTAAAATCTTAAAGTTGAGATTTTATGACAATTAAACCAGTGGATATATTACCCAACTTATTTTTAAATGAATGTATTCGCAGATACAGCAGAAAATAATTTTATTAAATTTACATAGTGCCGTAAAGCCGTAGCGTAGCGGGGTGTAAGCCATCGCCCGCATCTCCCAATCCCGGTACAATATATCCGCGATCGTCCAAACGCTCATCAATAGCAGCCGTATAAATCTGCACGTCAGGGTGCTGTTGCTGAAAGTGCTCAATTCCCTCCGGTGCAGCCAGCAAGCACAAAAAATTAATAGACTTGGGATTCACTTCTTTAAGTCTATCGACTGCCGCCACGGCTGAATTACCAGTAGCCAGCATCGGATCGACAATTAAAACATCTCGCTGTTCGATATCCAGCGGAACTTTGAAATAATATTCGATCGCCATATGAGTTGTCGGATCGCGGTACAAACCAATATGTCCCACCCTCGCCGACGGAATCAGTTCTAAAATACCATCTAAAAGTCCCTGGCCGGCGCGCATAATCGAAACTATTACCATTTTCTTGGACGCAGCCAGCATCGGTGCATTCATTTGTGCGATCGGCGTTTCTATCTCTTCATATTTTAGCGGCAAATTTCGCGTCACTTCATAGACTAGCAGCATACCAATCTCTTTCAGCCGTTGGCGAAATTTAGCCGTACTCGTTTGAGCTTACCGCATCAAAGTTAACTTCTGCTTTATCAAAGGATAATCAATAACAGTAACTTTAGCCATCATTCTTTTTAAGAGTTAATTTTCCTGATTATAATTCTCATTTCCTGAGTCTGCCTGAAAATACAAATATCGTCTCTTTTTCCTCGTTCCCCGCCAGCAGACAGATCCATTTCCTACAGCAACGGCGGCTCTAATTCCCGAATTCCAGCGTCTTTTATCAGCCAATAACGAAGGAATAAAAATCACTGCTCACCAACAATTCATCTGCCCTGCGCCGACCCAAAAACTAGAGATTTGTTCCCTAAAACTCTTAAAAAAAAGATAAACATTTTCCTAGAAAATCTTCCGGAGTAGTCCTTAAACGGGATGAATCTTAGAAAGTATCAGGACATAATAGGCATTAATCAATAAAATAATGCTACTTGAAAAAACTGCTCTAGGTACATATATCTAGCGCTCATTCAGAATCTGACTGCCTTTTCAGTAAAGGCTTGCCATCTTCTAATTGGAAGAGCATCGCCTCAATATTCCTTGAATTTTTCAGAGTTGTCCTAACAAAAAAACATTAAGGAGAACATCCATGAAGTTTGTAAAACTCTTGCTGGCGACAGCATTAATGACCGCTTCTATCAGCCCCGCCTTGGCCAATCCGTCAGTTGAAATATTAGGTGCCAGCTACGGCGGTAGTGGCTGCCCAGACCGCTCCGCCAGCGTCAGCGTCAGCCCCGACGGTCAAGAACTCACCATCCTATTTGATAAGTTTGCAGCCCTGGGAAATATCTCAAGAGAACGCCGTAAAAGCTGCAATCTGAGCATTCCGATCAAAGTACCCCAAGGCTTCCAAATTTCTATCTACGATGCCGATTACCGCGGCTACATTGCTCCTCAAACCACAGGCAACCTGCGAGCAGAATACTTTTTTGCAGGAAGCCGCGGCCCAGTTTTTAATCGGAATTTAAGCGGAGAAACTAACTACAACGTTCGAGATAGTTTAGCCACTGTAGCTAATGTTTGGTCTCGCTGCGGCGACAGTGTAAATATGCGAGTAAATGCTTCGATGACAGCCAGCGGTGCCGGCATGGCAACCGTTGACTCCTTCGATTTAGCTCATCGCGGTTTAGTGTATCACGTCAAATATCGCACTTGCAACTAAGCCAGTCAAAAAACCTAACAGCGATGACCCGGTTTATTTACGAAACCGGGTTTTTTAATGCTTTAATTACCACTTTCAAACTTAGTAGGTTTGTAGTGAGGACTTTAGTCCGCATCCAAATTCAGCGGACTAAAGTCCGCACTACAAACCTTCTTCCCCGTGCCTCCTGCCTTCTAAAACACAGTACCGTCACTTTCAATCCGAATTGGTGGCACTCCACCGACTCTCAATTCTTCGGCAATTTTGCGCCCCGCCGCCCAAGTTCCCCCTTGCAAAATCTTCACCAGTGGCAATTCTGTCGCACTCAAGTGCAGCTTTTCTCGCATAGTTGCCGCAATTTTATCTAAAAGAATCACAGTGAGCGATCGCCATTCCACTATAACCTCCGAACCCGGCAAATAACTCTCTTCAAAAATAGCCGCATCTTTTACCCGCAGCAGCCCGACATCCAAACACAAACCGCCATTGCGGTACTCCGGTAATCCCGTTAACTCATCCAATCCGGCAACAACTAAACCAAGTTCTTGCAGCGGTTCCAACAGCGAATAAGTCAACCACTGCGAGAGTTTGTGAAACGGCACAAATTCATCTCCCAAATTTTCTCCTTGTAATGCCGGATGTCGCCAAACATCGCCTAAATTAACGCCAGCAATTGCATATCTTCCCGGCCAAATTTCCCCAAAACCTGTCAAAACAGCGCTCAATACTTCAGAAGCATTCACAGTTTTGACTTCAGAAACCCGACTGTCGAGCAAGTATTGTACCAAATTGCCGGGACGCGGGTTTTCGCTACCAAACAATAATGGATGCTGACAAATCGCATTCCCCAAACGCTGCAACAATTGCAATCTGCCCGTTAAACCAACTAGCGGATTGTCTCGACTTACCTGAAATCCAGCAGCTAATGTTTCTAGTTTTAATTGAGAAAGTCCGCGAGAATCAGCAGAAAAAGGAAAATCGGGATTGCTGGAAAAAATACCTTGACAAAACATCCGAAAAGTGGCTATTGCTAATCCTTCAGAACGGCGGTAAACCTGTCCTGTTTCGGCTTCGCAATACTGCCAATCTGCACCCGCACCGGCATCTAGCAAAACGCTGACAATTGCTAGATCAAATTTGATTTTAGCTTGCTCTATGAGTGAAAATTCTGCTAAAGCTGCATTCAATTCGGCGAGGCGCGGTTGGTTGCCGGCTTCAAAATGCCGCCAGCGACTGTGAAAGGGAATGTTAAAGTCGGGATACTGTTGGCGGGTTATGTCGATTACATAATTTGCTGCTTTGTCGAGTTGGGATAAATCGACGCGGAAGTAGCGCAGTTTGTTTTCGGAGGCTAAATTAAAAAGCCGATCGCACTTTTGGCGAATCGCAGCCGACGTTCTCAGATATTCTACAGTCTCAAGTTCAACTTTATTCAATTTCATGCCACCAAACACCGGTAAACATCATTTTCCTTAAAAAAGTCAAACTGACTATAATCTAAAAGATTATCTAAAATCGCATTTTTATCGAGTTTAATCAGCTT
>PVWI01000452.1 GCA_003003725.1 filamentous cyanobacterium Phorm 6
CTTTGGTTTTTTTATTGCGAACTTTCTCCAGCTTTTGTAAAAACTTCGTTGAGCAAATCCGCCACTTTAACTGTTTCTCCCGAACCTCCAAATTCCGTTTCAAAATTTAGTCCTTTGAGGCGAACTAGCGTATGCAGCAACTCAATTTGTTCGTACAAATTTTCGGAACCGCGCAGGCTTTCTAGCAATAATTGAGGATTAGTTTCACACTCTAGTTTAAATTCTTGGGTGTGACCCAAAGGCCAAGTTTTCTCAGGGTTATAAGTCAGATAGTTACGGACTTCCACAACACCTGTTACCGGAGATTCGGTGAATTCAAATTCGTGCAGAAAATCAATTTTTTCTGTACCCGCAGTCAGCATTAATTGATTGAGATTTCCGAGTTTGATTGGCGTATTATTGCATTGTCCGTCGCGGAGTTCCTTCATCAATGCTAACAAAGCTTCTCGCCCAGTTTCCAGCATCGTGTGAGTCAACATCAGCGTCACTGTAGGTCGTCCCAACTGATACCAGTGGCGGTGAATGTGAGCTAATTCGCTCTTGATTTCAGAGACGAGAAAATGGTAATCTAAAGTTAGATAAAACTCTTGTCTGTCTAAGAATGAGGGGAGAAAGACGATCGCCTCTCCACAAATCTTAAACACCCGCGAAGTCGTCAAACTCCTCAATCTACGCATTGGCCTCCCAGTTAAGCCTAATGGGTCGTTGCGTCCAATTTGTGCGTACACAGCCGATAATTCTTTGGTTTGGCGAACTTGAATCGGTTCTACTTGTTTTGGTGTTTGCGCGGCAATTCCGTTAGCGGCTAATTCTGCTTGCAAATCTTCGTCTTCAGCTAACAGGGCAATTTGCACCAAAGGTTCTCGGTTGCGCCCGACGCAGAGGTAACGTCCCAGGGGGTCGATATCGCCAATTGCGATCAATTCTTCGTTCAGCATTTGACCGAGAAAATACAAGCTTTGCGCCCAAACTAGGGGAACATTTTCATTGGGTAAGCGCTGTTGGCTGCGAGGATTTAACTTTTCTGCTTCGATTTTTTCGGCCGGGATGTAGTATAATTCGGGTAGTAGTTGTCCGCCATTGCGCTCTACAGCAAGAGCTTCTAAACGCTGCTGATAATATTGTACTTGTTCTTTATTTCCTTGAAATATACCGTCCAAGAATAAATAGGTAAAGAATAGCGGCCACTCGCATTCAATGTGCTCGAACTGCTTTAATTCTGTGGGTTCGTAGTGCAGGCGATCGGCATTTTCTAAGACTGTTTGATGCCCGTCCCGCAAAAACCGCTTGCAGCCGTAGTTTCCCTGCAATTTGTCAATAATTTTATTTCTCGTTCGTTCAACTAATTCTTTGTCTTCAACAGCAAAAGCCGGAAAACTGATCACGCTTAATAAAGCGGCGTCTACTTCTTTTGAACTAGATTCGCGAGGCAAAAGCGATTCCAAAGTGACGCGGCTTCTGGCAATTTCATCCGGCAAAACGTGAATTACAGAAGCTTGAGAACCGTTAACTCCGAACAAATCCAATCCATTGATTGCTTCCAGGGCTGCTTTTGCCATGCCAACGGAACTGGCATTCAATTCGGCATTACCGCGATTAATTTTATGACCTCTTTCCCAAATTCCGTAATCCGGTGTGCGGTAAGCTCTACCGATGTAGTAAACTAAGTTTTGCACAAAATTTACTTCATCAATTGTAAAAACTATATGCAATCCAGAAGCCGTCATTTGAGCAAGAATTAACAGAAATATAGATGTAGCGTCTAACTGCAAATGTCCCCATTGGTCATCGCCAACAACAATACTTCCCGTCTGAGTATTGTATTTGGCGTGTAAAGCATCTAAGGGCGATTGAGTATTTTTAAAATTTTCTACTTTGTTGGCTTGCTGCATCATCGCAAACATCAAGCCGCGCATTAATTTAACTGTGCTGTGTTCGAGTTCAAATGTTCTGCCGCGATCGCCGTCAATTTTGCGGTAAGCTAAACCCAAACCCCAAACTGCCAGAATGCTGTACACGTTATCGCGCACCCAGGCATCGGTGTAGTCGCCGTGAGCAGTAACAGCGGTACTAGCGGGAAGCAAACCGGTAATGGGGTTCTGACGCTTAAGAATGACGCTTTTGATCTGCTGGTAGTAATAATCTAACCGGATTTGTCGCTCTTGGGTTGCGATCGGCATTTGCTTTACCTTTTTTTCCTGATGCTAGCTGAGTTGCGGTGAATAGACTTTTAAATATATCAGAAATTAGAGTGTTTTGTCAATTCATATCAACACAAGTAGGTCATGGTGATGTTTTTTGTAACAATAGTAACAATACACAATCTGGGGATTCAAATCGCTACTAGACAAACGAAGTCCACTCCAAGCGGACTAAAAAATAAACCAGATATTTAAGCCGAATTTGGGAGGAGTCAAAAATTGTCGCCCTGACATTTTTTACCTGTTCAAATAGTCTTTGATTTAGCGGGATAGAAGCCCAATCTACAAAAAAAATATTTTTTGTGGAACAGGCAGTTGGCCTGTTCTGGATTATGATGCAATGATTACTTTTGCTTGAATTTTGGAGTGGCTAGACAAAGCATAGCATTGAATGCCAATATAAACTAATTTCAATAACTCGGTGTAGGAACCTCACAGAAAAAAATATGGATCGATCGCAATTTTCAGTGCTGGGATTACCAGTTCACATATTAGACGATTACACAGGTTGGCTGATCGAGCGCCTGCATCAAGGGTTGGGAAGTCATGTGGTGACGCTGAATGCTGAAATGGCGATGCAAGGAGAGCAAAATCCGGCTTTAGCAGAGGTAATCCGAAAAGCTGAACTCGTGATTCCCGATGGTTCTGGAGTGGTGCTATACTTGCGGCTGCGTGGCAAATCGGCACGGCGGTTTCCAGGGATAGAATTAGCAGAATCGCTGTTGCAAGCAGCCGGAAAGTTGCCGAATTCTGAACCAATATTCTTCTTTGGAGGTTCCCCGGGAGTTGCGGGCGCGGCCGCAGAAACTTGGCAGCAAAAAGTGAACGGATTGTCGATTTCTGCTCAACACGGCTATCTGTCGCCCAACGAGCAAAAAGACTTGGATCGAAGCTTGAAAGAAAAGCAGCCAAAATTAATTTTTGTGGGCTTGGGAGTGCCTCGCCAAGAGTTTTGGATTGCGGAACATCGGCATCTTTGTCCTGATTCGATTTGGGTGGGAGTCGGTGGCAGTTTTGATATTTGGGCGGGAACAAAAACTCGCGCGCCTGCTTGGTTTTGTGATAATCATTTAGAATGGTTGTATCGGCTTTATCAAGAACCTTGGCGGTGGCGCCGGATGTTGGCTTTGCCACAATTTGCATTGAGGGCTTTGGGGAATTTGCGAGCTTAAAAGTTCCCATTCGGGGCGGGTTTACGAG
>PVWI01000117.1 GCA_003003725.1 filamentous cyanobacterium Phorm 6
CTGTAGCGGTAAAAGCGTAAATTGTTTAGTCTGAATCTCTTTTGGTGAGGGAAATACGTTTAGGTAAAATCCAATACAAACCGCTGCAATTTCGGGCATCTGTGGCACAAGTCGTAGCGTAGCGGGGCGTAAGCCATCGCCCCAAATCTGCTCGCTCCCAATTTTGTGTGGTTGTTCGCCTCTGGGGAAAGCAATTGCAGAGGCTTTGACAGCGTTTATTTTTCTCAACCCAAAACACCTTTCCCGATTAATTTTTCTCAAAAGTGCGATCGACTATTCTAGTTGAGATTCGGGTTGAGATTCGGTTTGAGGTTCCGGCGCGGTTTCCTGTTGATTTTTGGCGCGTTTCGTTCGCTCCAATGCTTCTGCGTAAGACCAAGCAACGCTCACAATAAAAGCTTTCGCCATACCATCCAAATTTTCTGACTTCTCGCTTTCGGGCGTTTCAGCTTTTGGGTTGCCGTCGTTGATCATCTTTTTGTTTCTCCGGGGCTGGTGTTTCTAGCGACTTTTGGCAATGTGCGATCGATACCCACAAATTCTGATTTTTACTGCACCCGCACCCTACTTATTTTTGAAGGTATGACCTTGATTACTACGAATCATATCATAAATACGCTGATTGCCCGATCGCATCAGAAAGAAATCTTAACTTCGCTGGTTGTCCGCAGCACTGACTCCTGCTGGAAAGTTCGCTTGTAAGTTTCGATAATTTCCGTAATAGCTCGATTTTTTTCCGGGGTATTTTCATAAATCAAAATTACTATTTTCGACTTTTCTCGAATCAGAATGCCGGAACTATTGAGAAACTGCCCGGAACCGTCTAATACAGTTAGCCCTTCCCGAAAACGAGGGGTAATAACTTCCTTGACAAACTCCTGCCATTCTGATTCAGAAACAATCTCGCCTCCCGGTTTAGTTAAGCCAAAATACAGTTCGTCTTTGAAGAGAGTTTTTGGGCTGGTGTTAGTGTCAGAAGTTTCGGAGATTTGAGCGTGTGCAATTGTCGGGGGACAAACAGGTAAGATGAACAGCAGGCCCGCCAGGAAAAGACTGTTAAAATTTTTATTCATAACGTATTGTTTTTAACCTGCATCACAGGGGATTTAAGCCCCCACATTTAGGTGGATTGTTTTTAGGCTGTGGCTTAAATCCCCAGCCTAAAAACTTCGCACTCCGAAGTCAACTTTCAACTGTCAACTGTCAACTGTTAACGCTGGTTACTTAAACTACCGGCAAACATAAGCTGATCTACATTTAAATGGCATATTTCGGGCGGCGTCGGAGCAACAGCCCACAAGATTTTGATTATTTATTGAGAGGCAATTTAAATGCCGAGCAGCTTACACGCACCAAAACTGTCAATACCAATAAACTTTGTACCTTACATTATTTAAAATAATTTAAAACTTAAATAAATCTAAAAAAATAGTGCAAGATGTGAAGTTAAATACACATCTTGCACCCATATTAGGAACGGGCTTTTCGGCCATTACCACAAAAACAACTATTCCTAATTGTTCTTTAAGTCCCGCATACTTCTCTTAGCGGTGTCTTGGTACATTTCCCCAAATTCTTTCACAGCAGCTCCTGCCTCTTGTCCGATCTTCTGCAATCTCTCGCCCGGATCGTCCTTAGTTTCACGAGCTTCTTGCTTCCATTCCCGCGTTGTTTGAGGTCTTTCTGGATTGTTTAGATCAGCCTTCGAGCTAACTTTATTGTCTCCAGCATTAACATTTGCCGTCATCAGCAGAAAACCGACTAGGACAACACTCAAAAAACTCTTGATTTGAAAGCCCTTAAGCAGGGAACTAATGCGAGCAATGGCTGTGGAAATCAAATTCATCTCGGTAATACTCCCTAAGTTGATTGGCGATAATTTTCAACATTTTTTCCTCTAGTTGACTCGATCCAATATCAGCAGATAACGCGAGGGAAGGCCAAACTTAGCTTCAACTTGCAATTAATCACGTCAATAAAGTTATAGGTTAGCGATCAAATCTGCCGGCACACCAAACCTATCTGTCAGTCAACTAGCTTTTTCAAACACAAATATCACGTTAACAGCAGCAAAATAGTTATACCTCTAACTAAAGTCATAACTTAGTTAGAAGCAGAAAATGTTTTTTTCAGCACAGGGTTAGACGATTTTGCATCAATCATGCCATAGATGGCAAATTTTTATTGCAGTCGATCGCCCGTTGTCACATCAAACCAGTGTAGTAGCTTCGCGGGAAAAACCAGCTCGACAATTTCCGAATTCCACTGGCGGTCATTTGGCAGCAAAACCCGCACTGTCAATGACTCCACACCCTTAACTCTGACGCTAACTAAATTTTGCATTCCCAAGTTTTCTACCAAATAAACCTCACCTTTAATCGCCTCTGGGCCCGACATCTTGCCAGTCTCTGCATCTGCAAAACCAACGTGTTCCGGGCGAATTCCTAACACAATTTCTGGCGGCACACTAGGCAAATTTGGGAGTGGAATTCCAAAATTACCTAACATCGCAAAATTTCCCTGGCATTTAAGCTCAAACAAATTCATTTGCGGGCTGCCCACAAAACCCGCGACAAATTGATTTGCAGGACGGTTATAAATTAAGTGTGGCGGGTCTAGCTGCTGCACAGTGCCGCTGTTGAGAACTGCGACTTTTGTAGAAAGCGTCATCGCTTCGGTTTGGTCGTGAGTTACGTACACTACAGGAGCTTTTTGTGATGCAAATAATTGTTTGAGTTCTGCCCTCACTTTTTCCCGCAATAATGCGTCGAGATTGCTCAAAGGTTCGTCGAGCAAAAATACTTCGGGTTGGCGCACTAAGGCGCGTCCTAGGGCTACTCTCTGCCGCTGTCCGCCTGATAATTTACCGGGTTTGCGATCGGCTAATTCTGTCAATCCGAGGGATGCTGCAACTTCTGTCACTAATCGGTTGATTTCGCCGGAGGAGATTTTGCGAAGTTTGAGGCTGGATGCCATATTTTCGTATACTGTCATGTGCGGATACAGCGCGTAACTTTGAAAAACCATTGCAATATCCCGATCGCCCGGTCTGAGATAAGTCACATTGCGATCGCCAATTCTAATCTCGCCTCTAGTAGGCTGTTCCAACCCTGCAATCAACCTGAGCGTGGTAGATTTGCCGCACCCAGACGGCCCCAGCAATGTCAGAAATTCTCCCTCGCTGACATCTAAGCTAATGTCTTTTACGGGAATAACTTTTGGGCTGTAGGTTTTATTGAGGTTTTTTAGTTGCAGTTTTGACATGATTTTTATAAGAAGGAAGAAGGAAGAAGGAAGAAGGAAGAAGGAAGAGGGAAGAAGGAATTACGAACCGCGAAGGCGCGAAGGGCGCGAAGGAAGAGGAATTGTTTAGGATGCTAGGAGTATTTAAGGTTGAATTTTATCCTTTTACTGCTCCGGCTGTTAAACCTTGAACTATGCGCCGCTGGAAGACCAAAACCAGCAAAACTAAGGGTAATGTCCCTAAAACGGTGGCTGCTGCGATCGGGCCATAGGGAATTTCAAATACTGACGCGCCGCTGAGTTGAGCCGTGGCTACAGGAATAGTTTTTAGAGATTCGCGAGTCATAAATGTTAGCGCAAAAATAAACTCATTCCAAGCTGAAATAAATGTCAGAATTCCGGTTGTGACTAGCGCTGGAAATGTCATCGGTAGCACGATTTGCCACAGCATTTGAAAAGTGTTGTATCCGTCAACTTTAGCTGCATCTTCTAAATCTTTTGGCAACTGTTGAAAGAAACTTCGCATCACCAAAATTGTCAGTGGTAAATTGATAGCGGTGTATGGAATAATTAAGGCTAAATAATTATTGCCTAAGTTTAAAACTTTGACAATTTCCAATAGTCCCAAGAATAGTAGCACCGCCGGAAACAGGGTGACAATCGTTATAGCTGCGAGGATAATTTTCTCGCTCCACAGCCGCAATCTGGCTAAGGCATAAGCTGCGGGAGTACCGACTGCTAAACACAGCAATGTTGAAGAAATTGAAACAAAAGCGCTATTTAAAATGTAAAGTGCAAACGGGCGACGTTGGAACAAAGACAGGTAATGCTCAAAAGTAATTCGTTTGGGAATGTAGACGTTGGGAATCGCCGAAATATCCGCATTTACTTTGAAAGAAGTTAGCACCTGCCAGACGATCGGTGCAAGGAAATATACGACAATTAATATCGCTGAGATGGGCAAGATCAATTGCCTAATTTCAAAGGTTTTTTTTGTGGTAAGTTGTTCGCGGGCGATCGACATAATTTATACCAATGAAAGGAACGTGTAACTGTTAGCCTTGTTTTTCTTGAAACTGTTGTGGGGCGAGAAACCCGGTTTCTACGAGTTGTGCGAACAGGAGCGAGAAATCTACAAAGAAACCGGGTTTCTGAGGTCTTCGTAGATCCAGGACTAACTTAACCAGCAGCAATCTAAAATCCCAAATCTAAACTTGACTGGCGCGGGCTCTCGATAATAGGTAAGCGGCGATCGCCACTGCGGCCACTAACAGCAAAAAAGTACACACTACCAAAGCCGCCCCGTACCCAAAGTCTAAATACCTCATTACCGTGCTGTAAATGTAGATAGAAACCGTCTCCGTTGCCCCCGCCGGCCCCCCTCCCGTCATCACCTGAATCAAGTCAAAAATGCCGAAAGCTTGGGCAAATCGAAACAGCAAAGCGATCACAATTTGGGGCATCAGCAGCGGCAAGGTAACTTGACGGAAACTCTGCCAACTACTCGCGCCGTCAATGGCGTGTGCTTCGTACAAATCACCGGGAATCGATTGCAATCCCGCTAACAAAAGCAAGCTGACAAACGGCGTTGTTTTCCAGACATCTGCTGTAATCACTGCCATCATTGCCAAAGTTGGATCTCCCAGCCAGCTAATACTATTTTTAATCAATCCCAAGCGAATCAAAATGTCGTTAATTACGCCGTATTGGTCGTTAAAAATCCACGCCCAAGCTACACCCATTAATGCAGTCGGCAGGGCCCAAGGTAGCAGGGAAATTGTGCGAACAATGCCGCGCCCTGTGAAAGACTGATTTAAGACTAAAGCAATGCCCATGCCTAGAATTAACTCTAGTACAACAGAGGCGACTGTAAATATTGCGGTGTTGCCTAAAGTCTGCCAGAAACGCCCGTCACCTAACATTCGACTGTAGTTAGCAAAACCGGAAAAAACCAGTTTTAATTCAGTACCGAGGTTTTGGGTAAATAAACTCAGCCAAAAAGCGCGCAATATTGGGTAAGCAAATACTAGCAGCAGAATTATCAAAGCTGGTGCTACTAATATCCATCCGGTTTGTTGTTCGCGCTGTCGCATCTTGTCTAATTGCATATTTTCAACCCCTAATGTACCTCTCATCCCCGTTCGTAGTAAGGACTTTAGTCCTCCAGGTTCGTAGTAAGGACTTTAGTCCTCCAAATTCGTAGTAAGGACTCTAGTCCTCCAGGTTCGTAGTAAGGACTTTAGTCCTCCAGGTTCGTAGTAAGGACTCTAGTCCTCCAGGTTCGTAGTAAGGACTCTAGTCCTCCAGGTTCGTAGTAAGGACTTTAGTCCTCCAGGTTCGTAGTAAGGACTTTAGTCCTCCAGGTTCGTAGTAAGGACTTTAGTCCTCCAGGTTCGTAGTAAGGACTTTAGTCCTCCAGGTTCGTAGTAAGGACTTTAGTCCTCCAGGTTCGTAGTAAGGACTTTAGTCCTCCAGGTTCGTAGTAAGGACTTTAGTCCTCATTTCTGAAAAAATTGAGGACTGAAGTCCTCACTACGAACCAAATAAGGAAGTTTTTTAAGGACTGAAGTCCTCACTACGAACCAAATAAAGAAGTTTTTTAAGGACTGAAGTCCTCACTACGAAAGGATTTTACGAAGCTTTGGGTTGTTTCAAACTGCCTAATAAATTGCGAGTTTCGCTAGCTGCTGATTTCATTGCTTGTTCTGCACTCATTCTCCCGGTAAAAGCTGAACTCAAATAGCGCTGCAAGATATCAGAAGCTTGAGCGTATTGTGCTATGGGGGGGCGCAATGCGGGCTGTTCCACTACTTTTAGCAGTTGCGGATAGTGGGGATATTTGGCGACTATTTCTTTGTTGGTAAATAGGGATTTGTAACTGGGAACTAAACCTGTTTCCAAAATAAATTTGCGTTGGGTTTCCTCGCTGGTAAGATACTGAATTGCTTTCCACGCTTGTTCTGGATGTTTTGAGGTTTTGGCAATTCCCCAGCCCCAGCCGCCCAAGCAGGAACCGCCTGTTTTACCGATACTGCTGAGCATTGGTTCGATCGCAATTTTGCCTCTAACCTTCGATCCCTCGGCATTTGCTAGCTTCCAAACATAGGGCCAGTTTCGTAAAAATAGGGCTTTACCGTTTTGAAACAAAAGTCTGGTTTCTTCTTCGCCGTAGGTAGTAACACCGGGTGGAGAAATGCCAGAGGCGATCGTATTTTTGAGAAATTCCACTGCTTTAATTGCCTCCGGTTTATCTAACCCAACTTCAAAAGTTTGAGGGTTAGCCCAGAAGCCGCCGAAACCGGAGAGCACTTCGACAAACATCGCAGATACTCCTTCGTATTGTTTACCTTGCCACAAATAACCCCAAGTGGCTTTTCCCTGTTTCTGCAAGTTTTGAGAGATTTTCACCATGTCTTCAAAAGTTTTCGGCGCTGCAATTCCGGCTTGTTTTAAAATGTCTTTGCGATAGTAAAGCATTCCGGCATCGGAAGCGTGGGGAATTCGGTAAAGTTTGCCTCGATACCGCCCGCCTTCGACGTTACCTGGGATAAATTTTGATAGTTGTTCTGGAGAAATGTTATCTGTCAAATCTCTTACCCAACCTGCGGCTGCAAATTTGGGAACCCAGACAATATCCATGTTGATGATGTCGTAGGGCGACTCGCCTAAAAGAAAGGCTGATGTGTAAAGATTTTCTACAAGGTTTGTATCAAAGGGGCCTTCTATAAGATCGATCCGAATGTTGGGGTTTTTTTGTTCAAATTCTTTGACAAATGGTTTCCAGTTTGCAATGTCTTGGCCTTGCATTAACATGGTGAGCACGACTGGCTGTTGAGTCAGTGCCGGCAGGATAAATAAAAGCAAGACGGTGGCTAATGCGATCGCGAATAATGCTAAAAGATGAGGCTTTTTCCTTAGTTGCGGCGGAGAATTTATTTTGTGCATTGGCTTTTGAGATGTGGCGGTACGATCGCCTTATTTCTCTGATAACTCGCTTTCTGTGGTTTCGCAGGATTTAGCGAGTTTGTGCAATAAAAATTTAAGTAAACTTTAGCTTACTTAATAATCCTTGAGTGAAGAGTGCAAATTGTGATTTAATAAGCTCGATCGTGAGTCAAGTAAACATCTATCTACAGATAGATATTGAGATATAGCCTTTCTCAGGTAAATCAGATCAATTCCGGCCTAGCCGGAATAATATGGAGGAGACGGCAGTGCCGTGTCCCTACCAATAATATTGTAGGGACACGGCACTGCCGTCTCCTCATTTTGGCTGCTAATAATTCCGGCGCAGCCGGAATTGATATTACCATCGTAACAACTAACAAATAACTAATAACAACTAACAACTAACAACTAACAATTAACAAATTAACAGTTAGTTTTGATCGGAATCTCGATCGCAAATTCAGCACCTTGTCCGGGAGAAGAAGTGCATTTCAGCGAACCTTTGTGTCTGTCGGTAACAATTTGATAGCTAATTGACAAGCCCATTCCAGTCCCTTTTCCCACAGGTTTAGTGGTAAAAAATGGGTTAAAAAGTTGAGTGCCGACAGTCTCTGGTATTCCCACCCCATTGTCAGCAATCCGAATCAGGACTCGATCGCCCTCCAGCATTTCAGTTTTAATGGAAATCGTACTAGGATTTTGCCGCATTTCCTCAGCAGAACGCCGCAGATCCCTTTCTTCCAAAGCATCTAAAGCATTGCTCAGAACATTCATAAATACTTGATTTAGCTGTCCGGCATAACATTCTACTAACGGCAATTTACTGTATTCTTTGATCACCTGAATTTCTGGATGGTTGTGTTTGGCTTTGACCCGGTGCTGCAAAATCATCAGAGTGCTATCTATGCCGTCGTGGATGTTAACTGCTTTCATTTCTGCTTCATCCATGCGGGAAAATGTACGCAGAGATGCTACAATTTGCTGAATTCTGTCTGCACCGACTTTCATTGAGGAAAGCAGTTTTGGCAAGTCATCCATCAGAAAATCGAGTTCAATTTCCTCTACTTCCTCTGTAATTTCCTGGACTGGATTCGGATAGTGATTTTGGTAAAGTTCGATCAGGTGCAGCAAGTCTTGAGTATAGTCGTTAGCGTGGCTGAGATTGCCGTAAATAAAGTTAACTGGGTTGTTAATTTCGTGGGCGACTCCTGCCACGAGTTGACCGAGAGATGACATTTTTTCGCTTTGAATTAACTGCGCTTGAGCGCTGGTTAATTGCTGCAAAGTTTGTTCTAATTCGTGAGCTTTGTTGCGAGTTTGGGTGTAAAGATCGGCTTGGTTGAGGGCGATCGCCAATTGAACTGTAACCGCTTGCAATAATTCTACTTCGCTGTCGCTCCAAGGCCGCACAGAACTGCTGTTGCAGCAGCTAACTGCACTCACTACCCCGGAAAGCGCCTGCATGGGGATGATTAATACAGATTTGTAGCCCATCGCTCCAACGGTTTGTTTCCACACAGGATCGGCGACTGTTTCGACATCATCCACTCGCAGCATTTCCATCCGCAAGATTTGTTGTCCAATCAGACCGAAATCGGAAGCTTGATAGCGACCTGTTAAATCGGGAAGTTCGGGGAGGCGAGATTCTTTAATAATTTCCCAGTAAGGCTGGTCTCCGTCGTCGTGGTACCAGGCAAAATTGCAGCAATCGATCTGCAGGAAAGCGCGAATTTCCTCAACTGCGACTGTGACGATGCTGTCGAAGTCGAGAGAATTGCGGATTTGAGCGGTGAGACTGTTGAGTAATTTTTCTCTATCTGCTTGCTGCTTGAGTTGGGCTGCAGATCGCCTCAAGGCAATTTCTGCTAGCTTGCGATCTGTAATGTCTTCGGTGACAGCTAATACATATTGCGGTGTGCCATCAGCATTAAGTATTGCTGTTTTCTTGGTGTGAAATATCCGCGATTCTCCTTGACCTGTTTCAATCTCTTCTTCGGCAATTTCTACAGTTTGCCCGTTGTTAAGAACTTCTCGGTCTTTAGCGATGAAAATATCAGCTTGTTGTGTGGGGAACAAGTCCCAATCATTTTTGCCCATAACTTCTGCTTCACTGAAACCGAGCAAGTCTTCGGCGACGGGGTTCCACAATACAAATCGCAGTTCTCGGGCTTCCTTGGCAACCACTGCTACGGGTATGGTATTGAGCACTGATTCCATAAAATTTTGAGTGCGTTTCAGTTCTGCTTCCGCCGCTTTGCGATCGCTAATATCTCGCACGTTGGCAATGACGCTGAGATTGCCGTTGAGATGAATTCTGGATACAGCAATTTCTGCATCAAAGGTTGAACGATCATTGGGTCGCCTAGATTTCCATTCGATACGAGTGCTTTCGCCTGATAATACTTTTTCCCAAAGTTCTCTCATTAGTTGAATAGGATTTTCGTCGCTTGAATAGTCCTTTGTAATTGATAATTTTGTTGCTTGTTCCCGACTAACTCCATACATTTCTAACATTCGATCGTTGACATCGAGAATATTACCTTCTAAGTCTTGAATGAAGATAGCGTCGTAGACATTATTAAAGATGGTTCGCAGATTTTGCTCGGAAATTTGTACTGCTGCTTCTGCCTGTTTGCGATCGCCAATTTCTTGTTCTAACTGAGTGACTGCTTGAGAAAGTTCGGCGGTGCGATCCCTCACTCTGTCTTCCAACTCGGTTGCTGCTTGTCGCAGGGCTGCTTCGGCGGCTTTGCGATCGGTAATATCGATCGCCGTGCCGAACAGTTTTAGCACCTTGCCGTTCGCATCGGTTTCGGCTTGGCCCACGGCGTTGATGTGTCGCAGGGTGCCGTCGGGACGGTAAAAGCGGTAGTCAAAATCGTAGGGAATGCCGAATTCAAGGCTCTGCTGTACTTGCGTTTGCCACAATTCCCGATCTTCTGGATGACACCAAGAGATTTGCTGCTCTACGCTAGGCGCAGCCGCAGCCGGTTCGAGTCCAAAGATGCGGAAGAGTTCTTCGGACCAAGTGACGGTTTCCGTGGCGGGGTTGAATTCCCAATTGCCAACGTGGGCGGGTCTCTGGGCTTCTTTTAGCTGCCGCTGGCTGTCGCGGATGGCGGTTTCGGCTGTTTTGCGATCGTTAATGTCCAACAATACGCCGCAAAATACGATTTCGCCGTTCTCGCTGCGGGTGGGCATGGAGTCGCCCTGCCACCAGCGAATTTCGCCGTTTGGCTTGATTAACCGCCCTTCGTAGTGCCAGGGAGAGAGATTTTCAACGGCTTCGGTGACGGAAGCGATGTAGCTTTCCATGTCTTCGGGGTGGATGCGGGAAATGAAGGAGGTGATGTCTTGCATCATTTCTGCCGCTGTGATGCCGCTGATATCTTCGATGCCATCGCTCGTGTAGTCAACTTTCCACTCTCCGTCACGGCTGCAAAACTGGAACAGAGCTCCGGGGATGGTGGCCGCGATCGTTCGGAACTTGGCTTCGCTGGCGCCCAGGGCGGCAAAAGTCTGGCGCAGTTCGGCGGTGCGGGCTTCAACTCTGCGTTCTAGTTCGGCGTTGGCGTGTTGCAGTGCTGCTTCGGCGCGCTTGCGATCGGTAATGTCGGTAGCTGTACCGGTGGTGCCGAGGAAGTTTCCGGTTTCGTCGTACAGGGCGATCGCGTTGAACATCAAATGTTTGATTCTGCCGTCTTTAGCGATGTGGGTCGTTTCATACTGGAAAACTGATTCTCCCGCAAGCAAGCGGGCGAAAACAGCTAAATCTTTCTCGGCTTGTTCTGGTGTCACAAAATCGGAGAATGGTCGATCGAGCATTTCTGCTGGTTCGTAACCGTAGATATACTTAACGGCTGGGTTGACGAAGGTGTAGCGTCCAGTCGCATCCACCGACCAAATCATGTCTTGAGAGGTTTCTACCAGGCTGCGGTATTTGGTTTCGCTGGATTTGACGGCTTCTTCTGCTGCTTTGCGTTCCGTCATGTCGCGGGAGACGCCGACAGTCATGGTGATGTGGCCGTCTTGATTGCGGATGGGTGTTTTGACGGTGCTCCAAAGCCGCACTTCTCCGTCGTAGCGCCTCACCGGTTCTTCGGCAATTTGCAGGGTTTGTCCGGTTTCAAATACGAAGGCGTCATCTTTGATGTACTGGAGGGTATTGTCGGGATCGGCGAAAGGTGCGTCTACGATTCCTTGAAGTTCCTCTTCAGTCATGCCGTAATAGTCGCGGAATGCTTGATTTGCCCAGACGATTTTTGATTGAGGGCCTTTGACTAATACCATATCGCCGATCGAGTCGAGAATTTGGTGATATTTTTGCTCGCTGTCGCGGAGTTTCTGCTGCCCAGATTCGATTTCTGCTAATTGCCTCTGGGTTTGCAAGTGCAATTCGGCCTGATAAATTGCAACTGCTAAATGGTCGCCTACTTGTCTGGCAAATTCGATTTCGTCTTCCTGCCAATCGCGGGGTTGGCCGCAGGAGTGAATGCACAGCAATCCCCACAAATGTTGCCCTTGCAGTAGGGGTACGACTAAGTTTGCTCTGATTTGAAATCGCTTGAGGATTTTGAGGTGACAGGGGCTCAACCGGGCTTTGTAGATGTCGGTGACTGCTTGAACGTATCCTTTGGCGTAGTTGGCTGCAAATTGTTCGCCGAAGCAGTGGTCATGAACTTTTGCGCCCAAAGATGGGCTGTATTGGGGCAGCACGTCTTCGGAGACTACTTCGCCGTCGTTCCAGTCGGATTCGGGAATGAAGCGGTAGACGGCGACTCGATCGGCATTTAGGAGTTGCCGGACTTCGGTTGCTGTAGTTTTGAATATTGTTTCTAAGTCTAGGGATTCGCGAATTTTGCCAATCACTCCCATCAGCGCTTGCAGCTTTTTGAACCAGGTTTGAGACTGCATTTCTCTTTCTGCGTGAGCTAGCTTCTGCCGCAAGTCGGTTACTTCTTGATACAGGTATTCATGAAACATAATGTTATTTCTTTAGTTATTTTGCGGTTTGGTATCGAGGTAGGTGGCATCCCAATAGCGCTCTGCTAGTTGATTCGAGTCAATCCCAGGCACAAAGGACAAATTCTCCTCCTTCTGGTAGCACGCGAGCAGGTACTCACACTGCTTTTCCGTATTTTTTCTAGATTGGGAGGTCGAGCCAGCATCTCAATCCCGTATATTTACTGATAAATCGGGCGGTCGGCGATTGACTGCTGCATAAATTGTCAATTATTGAAAATTATAGTAACAAAACTTACCTGTAAACCCGATCGATTCAGGCAATTAAGTCAGGGAATACCTGAAAGTGGAAAGGAGAAGCCCGGTTTACTGGCGGGAGGGTGCCGAGAGTCCTGACTAATTCTGACATTTTTTTTCGATCGAGAGCGGTTGCAATTGTCACCTTTTTATTATGACTGCAAACTCGATCGATGGTTCTGTTGGCGCGGGCGATCGAATATCCTGTTGGGAGCGCCTTTATTAAAATTTGTTTAAATTTAGCCTCGCGCCTTTTCTGTAGTTTTAGCTAATTCTCGATTTATCTTTCCTAAATTTAACTTTATACAGCCTTTGGGGCAATCGCAATACAGTTTACTTAACACTATTTATGCCCCGGAGATCCCCCTAAATCCCCCGAAAGCAAGGGGGACGAAAGAGAGCTTTCTTGTCCCCCCCTTTTTAAGGGGGGTTAGGGGGGATCTCTTAAGTGAACCGTATTGGGGGCAATCGGATCTTTTAGATAACTTTCCTAGCACTCTGGTTTTATGCTATTGCTGTTATTTCTTAAATTCATTAAAATGCACCGCAGCAGAGAGAGGTGAGTTTTAGGTCAAACAGTTGAGGTAGTTGCAGGCTCTGATTAAATTGGACAAACTCATATAGCAGTCCTAAATCAGTCACAAAATCGATCTCTATCAGAATCCTTGTAGTGCGAGCATCTTGCTCGCGTACTATTTTTCAAATCATTTAGGATTGCTATATCAAGCCGGGTTAATTGCTGGATCGACCTGTACGGGCATAAAAGTACCTAATTTACCTGAGCAAGGCTGTATTGTATTACATCCGGCTGAACCAAGCTGATTAAACCCCTCTTGACGCAGAGTTCGAGAAGAGAGAGATGAATAATTCCGATGAATAGTCCAATTGAGATTACTTGCTCAATCAGCATTTTTCAGTATCGATCGGGCTTCTTCAATACTTTGCAAAACCAATTTACCACATTCCACAAAAGCGGCGTTTTCCGAATCGCTGAGTTCGAGTTTTAAAATCTGTTCAACTCCCTGATATCCCAAACGACAGGGAACGCCTAAAAAGATATCTTTCACGCCATATTGACCGTCCAAATAAACTGAGCAAGGCAATATTCGAGACTGATTTAATAGAATTGATTCTACCATTAAACAGGTAGAAGATGCCGGTGCAAAATAGGCACTAGAAGTCTGCATCAATTTGACAATTTCTGCGCCGCCATTGCGAGTACGATCGACTAAACGTGCGATCGTCCCTGCATCCATAAGTTGACTGATGGGAATACCGTTGACAGTGGAATAGCGGGGTAACGGAACCATCAAATCGCCGTGAGAACCGAGGACAGTTGCATTGATTTGGGCGATAGAAATGCCCAATTCCATTGCAATAAAAGTTTGAAAGCGAGATGAGTCGAGAATGCCAGCCATACCCATAACTCGATGTTTTGGCAAACCGGTAGCTTCCCAGGCTAAATAGGTCATGACATCGAGGGGATTTGTGACTACGATTAAGATTGCTTCGGGGGAATGGGCGATCGCCTGTTGTGCAGCTTCTGTAACAATTGCAGCATTAATTTTAATTAAATCTTCGCGATTGATACCGGGTTTGCGTGGTATGCCGGCCGCAATTACGATAATGTTGGAGTTAGCAGTATCAGCATAGTTGTTTGTACCGACAATTTGGCGATCGTGTCGTTCAACTCCTCTGGCTTGCATCAAATCCAAAGCAATTCCCTGGGGCCAACCTTCGACAATATCTAGCAATACCACATCGGCAAGATTTTTCTCGGCTATTCGCTGGGCTAAGGTACTGCCAACTTTTCCTGCACCGATAATTGAGACGCGGGTTGATGGATAATTTAAGGTCGTGGAATTGGTGGAAGTCATTCGATTTTAGATTTGAGGATTTTAAATTTTAGATTTTAGCGGAATATTGGTAATGTGTGCAGTGCGAACCCTAGATTAGATTGAGAAGAGCGAGCTTGAGATTTGAGATTTTAGGTGAGTCTTGGTAAGGTGCGCAGTGCGCACCCTATATTAGATTGAGAGCAGCGATGTTTAATGTAACCTCTGTTACTTAAAATCTTCGAGTTGATCTACCCGCAGCCAAATATTCGGAGTTGGCACTTTGCCAAATTTGACGAAAGCGTACTCGCCGCGAACATCCAGAACTTCGCCCTTAGTTTCAAATAAATAGGAGGAAAAACGTTGATCGCTGGCTTTGGCTTCCAAACTATTTTCCAATTTTTCGCGGATAGCGCGGACTATGCTGCCTTTTTTGATTGCCATAACTTACTCTGTCTAGTTTGAAAAACTATACAAATTTTAATCTAAATTTGCCTTTAAAATCACTAGGCAATTGAAATCGCTTCTACAGAAACGTAGGCGTTAGCGTTCGGGAAGGGTAGTCCAGCTACGCGGATTGAGGAATAAAAGCAGTATTTGAGTGAAGTCGGCGATTGAAATCGCTTCTACAGAAACGTAGGTGTTAGCCTTCGGGAAGGGTAGTCCGGCTGCGCGGAGTGAGGAATAAAAGCAGTATTTGAGTGAAGTCAATCTAAAATCCATTGACTTCTTCCTATGTCTATGTCTGACAAACGGGGCAGTAATGAGTCGATCGCCCTGCTAATTTTATCTTTTCAATGGTTGTAGAGCAAGTGCGGCAGGGTTGACCAGCGCGATTGTACACCCAAGCGACGCCGCCGTAGTTGCCGTTGACGCCTTGGACGTTGAGAAAATTGCTGAAAGTTGTGCCGCCGGAGGCGATCGCCTTTTGTAGAACTTGAATGATAGCTGAATGGATGCGATCAATTTGCTCTCTTGTCAAATCCGCGCACAGAGTTGTGGGTAAAACTCCCGCCACAAACAAAGTTTCGTCAGCATAGATATTGCCCAAACCTGCCACCAGAGACTGGTCTAGCAATGCTGTTTTAATTGGTCGCGCCCGTCGGTGTAGCTTTTGGGCAAAATATTCTGTGGTAAATTCATCTGAAAATGGTTCGGGGCCTAGAACTTTCAGGCCGGTGACTGTGCTGTCCACTTCTGTTTCTGCGGGCACGTACCACATTTGCCCGAAGGTGCGCTGATCCACAAAGCGCAATTCTTGATTTCCCTCAAAATATAGCCGGACTCGCGCGTGTTTTGGTAGGGGTTCGTCGCCGTTTACCCATAGCAATTGGCCTGTCATCCGCAGGTGAACGCCCAACCAGCCGGCTTTTGAGGGCAGAAGGGAAGAACTGGGATTTTGAGTTGGAAAATTCCCAACTTTGTCCGTCTTCCTTTCTGCTTCTGAGAATTGCGATAGTTCTGCCAGGAGGTATTTGCCGCGTCTGTACCACCGTTCGATCGACTTTCCTTTGAGTTTTGTCAAAAAATCGGTTGCAGAGATTGAGCGGGCGATCGAGCTATTTAACAGCACGTCTCCGCCCAAAATTTTGCGATCGAGGGTAAGTTGATTCAAACCCCGGCAAATAGTTTCAACTTCTGGCAGTTCTGGCACAATTAGCGTTGTTCTGTTCCTTGATTGGGCGAACCTTCGACGGTTCCGGGAGCTTCTGCACCTGGTTTGCTGTCTGCCGAAGTTTTCGGCTGCTGGGGGGCTCCTCCGCTGCCGGTTTTGCGGGTTTTCGGATCGACGGTGGTTTGCTTGCCGCCGGAAGCTGCTGGTGTTGATGTTTTGGCTTTGGCTTTGGGTGCTGACACTTCGACTACTTCACTGAGGGCGAAGTTGTTGGTGTTGACGCCGGCATAATTTACTTTGTCAAAGCGAACGATAACTGGGTATTTAATGCCGCTTTGGTCTACGGTGGCAACGGTGCCGACTTCTTGATACCAATAAGATTCTTTGCGGAGAATGCGAACTGTAGAACCGCGTTGAGTCATGAGCTTTGTTTCCTTTGCGATGAATAAACGGATCGAGCTATTTTTTTTACTTTAGTCGATCGCGCGTCGCATTTAAAGTCTGTAGGGGGATTTTTGTTTTACACACCACTTTTTGTCTGCGTTTTGTAAAGAAAGGTAAACTTTTTTATAGTGTGAACTATGGGGATGGAAAAACAAATAACCTCACATTATCTATCAAATGACAACTGTGCGATCGGGTTGATAAAAAAGTTTACAAATCCGATTTTGTGGAGTGGTGGAGGGAAGAGAACCCGGAGATCCCCCAAACCAAGAGGGCGGGGACGGGGGCACTGCCCCTACAAGGGTGGACTGGAAGCGCTCTCAAAGTCCCCCTTCTTAAGGGGGATTTAGGGGGATCTAGACTTCGATACAAACGAGAGATACAGAGGGTTTCAGTTTTTAGTTGAAAACCCGGAGATCCCCCCTAGCCCCCCTTAAGAAGGGGGGGACAAGAGCATTTAAAGTCTCTGGTTAATCCGGTAAATTATCCTTGTATTTAATTATCTTCCCGCGCTAAACTATTGCAAAGTATGAGAAGTATTTAAATTATGTCGTTAGTAGATTTAGCTAATACTAAAGTTAGGGTAATTGGATGCAGTGCGGTGATGGCTGTCGGGCAACTTATTTCAAGTGCGATCGCCAATCCGGGAACTCAAGCAGCAGCGGGGATGATCGGTGGCCCGATCGCACTTGGAGGCATTTCCATCTTAGCAGCGATCGCCGGTGGTATCGCTGAGACTATGGCCGCTGATGAACTGGCAAATCGGATGACGGATCGATTGAGCAAAAATCCCAATATTCTCGACAATCATGATTTGATTAAGGCGGCGGGTGAGGCGATCGGCTATATTTTGAGAGAGGTTGCGAAGTCGGATGAATTAATTGCGATCGCACGTAGCCAAAATTTGCCTTCTCCTGAAAGGGCTTTAGATCGATTAGCCCAAAAAACTCCCGAATACTGGCTGGATATTAACACGAGTACAGCCGATTTGTCAAGGGGTTTACAGATTTCCGAAGACCAGCTAACCAAGATTTTTTCTGCGGATGTCGAAGAGTTCGATCGCGTTACCGGATTGACACCAGCAGATTGGGCAACTTTCCTGGGGGAATTCGCCACCAGCGAGGGCAAATCCTTCGATGCGGAAATCGTGGAATTTGTGGCGGACAAGCTGTATACAACTTTCCCGAAAGCCTACCGCGAAGTGCTGAAACTGGATGCGGCGAAGGGAGGCGAAAAATTTGCGGCGATGCTGTTGAACCTTCACCAAATTGCTTTGACTGAATTGAGAGATTTGGGGCTGCAAAATGGGGAGATTCTGCAAAAGTTGGAGGCCGTGGCGACGCAGCAGCAGATTTGTCAAGTGATGGTGAAATTGGAGGCGATCGAAATTGGCATCCGCGACGATTTGGCGCAGATTCAGAATTTGCTGGAACGATTTATTGATACTGGTACGCCCAGATTGCCGCTTCCCTACGAGTGCGAAACGATTATTGCAGACCGGACTCAAGACTTTACCGGACGGCGATTTGTGTTTGCAGCAATTGCGGAATTTTTGCAGAACAATCGCAAAGGCTATTTTGTTTTAGAAGCAGATCCGGGAGTCGGGAAAAGTTCAATTATGGCGAAGTTAGTGCTGCTGCTGAAGCGGCGTTGCGTTGCCCATTTTAACTCGCAATCTCAAGGCATTGTCCGGGCAGAACAATTTCTGGAAAATGCCTGCACTCAGTTAATTCGAGGCTATCAACTAAATTATCCGCAACTGCCGGAAAATGCGACCAGAGATGGCAATTTTCTCAGTCGATTGTTGGGGGAAGTCAGCGCTAAATTGGGCAGCAAAAAGTTGATTATTGTCGTCGATGCGCTGGATGAAGTGGATTTGAATTTGCAGGGGCGCGGCAGCAATGTTTTGTATTTGCCAGATGCTTTGCCGGATAATGTTTATTTTATTGTCTCGAAGCAGCCGAAAACTCTGCCTTTGCCAAATCATCAAGTTTTTGATTTGATGCAGTACAGTGCAGAAAGTTTGGCGGATGTCAAGGTTTATATTGATAAACGCACGGGAAATAGCGCGTCTATTCAGAATTGGATTAACCGTCAAAACTTGCAGCGCGAACAGTTTGTGGCGGCGGTGGCAGAAAAAAGCCAGAATAATTTTATGTACCTGCGCTACGTGCTGAATGATATCGATAGCGGCAAGTACAGCGATGTAAC
>PVWI01000453.1 GCA_003003725.1 filamentous cyanobacterium Phorm 6
AGATGTGTATAAGAGACAGTCACGATTCTGTCGCGAATCATGAATGTGCAGATTTGGGGTTTTCTAGCATTTATATGTCGCGGAATCGAGTTAGAAGTTGGTGCGAACCTTCTTTTACAATTCAGGCAAGTGGCAGACACGCACCTCTGCACCCTCAAGCTAGTAAAATGATTTTGGTTGGCAAGGATAAGCGCATTTTTGACCCAAATTCGCCTCAGCCTTACCGTCGGCTTTCTGTGCGAGAGTGTGCGAGAGTTCAGACTTTCCCGGATGAGTTTATTTTTAAGTACAAGTATATTGCTGACGGCTACAAAATGGTCGGCAATGCAGTACCTGTTAATTTAGCACGGGTACTAGCAAGCAAGATACATCAAGATATTAAAGAATATGAAAAACCTGCTTTTAGGAAAAGCAAAAATCAAGCTGATTGTCCGACTCAGTTAAGTTTATTCTGTTCTAAAAGTGACGAGTTATTGAATGATATAATACCCAGTCAGGAAGCGAAAACCCCGCTTTTATATAAGTAATATTGCGGTGCGTGAATGCTGAGTTGTTCTACTACTGCACAAATCTATTCACTGTCACGCACCGTACATCGTTTTGAACGCAGATTATCGATCGCCCTTAGCATACAATATATCGAGCTTTAAGAAGGTTTGCAGCAGCGCATTCGCCCCCTGAGTACACTGTTCCGGCGAAGTATACTCATCTTCTGCATGGCTGATGCCGCCCTTAGAAGCTACGAAAATCATCCCCATATCGGTAAAACGTCCGATTTCTTGAGCGTCGTGTCCAGCCCGGCTGATTAAATGCGTGTAACTAAAGCCTAATTCTTGACAAACTTCTACAATTGCATTCTGAATCTTTGGTGCTGCTAATGTTGGATCTACGTGCAGCAATTGAGTGATTTCGATTTCGGTTTTGGTGGCAGAAGCTATTGCTTGAAACTCCAATTTCATTTGAATTAACAACTGTTCCAAATTAGTTTGAAACAAATCGCGCAAGTCGATTTTAAACTCAACTTTTCCGGGCACAGTATTCGTAGCATTCGGCCACACAGTTAAGTAACCTACCGTTGCGACTTGTTCCCCCGGTGTTTCAACTGCCAGTTTGTTGACTGCTAGTACCATTTGTGAAGCGGCTACCAGCGCATCTTTTCGGGCGTGCATGGGCGTCGATCCGGCATGATTGGGGCGGCCCGTTACCGTCACTCCGAGGCGGTACTGTCCGACAATTCCTTGGACTACTCCTATTTCATCTCCCGTACTTTCCAAAACGCCTCCTTGTTCGACGTGCAATTCCACAAAAGCTGCTATTTCTTTGGGATGGCGTTTTGCCTCGGCAATTGTTGACCAATCTCCGCCAATTTGTGCTAAACAAGTTTCGATGGAAGTGCCATCGCTGCGGCGGTAATATTCGGGGTTGCTGACTGTATTTCCCGCCATCGCTTTGCAGCCGATAACGGTACTTTCTTCGTCGGTAAATACGATCGTCTCGATCGCGTGTTCCAAGCGTACCCCGTTTTCGTGCAACACGCGCACGACTTCAATTCCTGCCAAAACTCCCAAAACTCCGTCGAAATGGCCCGCCGTGGGAACGGTATCAATGTGAGAACCGGTTGCTAGTGCGGCACCTTCCCGCAATCCGGCGTACCTGCCAATGGTATTTCCGGCTGCGTCAATCCGAACTGTCATCCCTGCTTCTATCATCCAAGATTCAACGAGTTTGCGCGCCAGCAAATCTTCTTTGGTAAAAGCTACCCGACTGACGCCTCCTCCCGGCAGTTTGCCGATTTCGGCGAGTTCGGCAATGCTGTGGTTGAGGCGCGAACCGTTGACTGAAAGTGCTAGTGTAACTGTCATTTCGCATTCTCCTATTATGGGAAATTTAATCAGGCGATCGCTCTTGTATGATTAGTAATGTAACTAATTGTTGTATACTGTATGCAATATCAGTTAAATATGTATAATAATGTAGTCTTGCCTACAAAAGGCGATCGGCTGTAGCACTTAAACTGCTGTAGACCAAACACAGCACCAAGAATCAACAGTCTTGGATGCCTCAAGACGAAAGAAACCGGGTTTTTTACCTTGACTGCGGGTGATATCAAGTTCGATCGATTACCGTAATAAAAACAGTTCGTAGTGCGGACTTTAGTCCGCAAAATTGAGCGGACTTAGTCCGTACTACGAACCAATTTTATCGTTGTTAATCGACGGGACACGGTATGAGACGGGTAAAAAATCCGGTTTCTGACCTTCCATATAAAGTCGATCGCAGCAATTTAACTGTAGAAAAAAGCACAATTTTTTATCGATCGGCGGATAGGAGTCAATCCACCTAATTAAACGTAAAATACCGATCGCCCTCAAGCTTGGCGTGTATGTCTTCTTTTTACCCGCTGGCGCAGCCTTTATAGCCATCTTCTTTCTTCCTTCTTCCTTCTTCCTTCTTCCTTCTACTTATGAATCAAACAGCAATAGCAGCAAAACGAGTATTCATTTGCGGTTCCGCCCTTCGCGGCCAGCCTGACAACAAAAACCTCGGAAATGCCAAGTTCATCAGAGAAGCAAAAACACGTCCAATTTACCGATTGCACTCCGCAGAAAACGGCTGGCATCCTGCAATTTACGAAGTAAGTAGCGGAGGCGCATCAATTCCCGGAGAAGTGTACGAACTAACTCCCGAAGACTTTGAACAGCTTGCAACGGGCGAACCCCCGCATATGTATCCATCCGATGTAATTTTGGAAGACGGGGAAGTATTAACCGCTTTCCTGTATCCCCGCGAGTTAGTGGAGAAATACCAATGGCAAGATATTTCCGATCGCGGTGGGTGGGCCGCTTACAAAGCAGGTACAGTGAACGCAAGGCCAAATTAGACGGGAAGAAATGAGTAGGGTGCGTCGCCACCGACAATACTAGCTATTGACAACGATTCAGTAGCGACGCACCACCGCCATCATAACGGGGGTAAACAACCCGGATTTAGTATCGGGTTCGATCGTTCCGAATGCGAGTCTGCAAGAAAATGCGGACTAAAGTCCACACTACGAACCGTTGCGGACTAAAGTCCACACTACGAACCGTTGCGGACTAAAGTCCACACTACGAACCGTTGCGGACTAAAGTCCACACTACGAACCGTTGCGGACTAAAGTCCACACTACGAACCGTTGCGGACTAAAGTCCACACTACGAACCGTTGCGGACTAAAGTCCACACTACGAACCGTTGCGGACTAAAGTCCACACTACGAACCGCTGCGGACTAAAGTCCACACTACGAACCGTTGCGGACTAAAGTCCACAC
>PVWI01000118.1 GCA_003003725.1 filamentous cyanobacterium Phorm 6
AGATGTGTATAAGAGACAGATAGAAATGTGCTTGAATATTTTAAAGACCGTCCAGAATCTTTATTAATTATTGATGTTTGTGATGGCGAAGGATGGGAAAAGCTCTGTCCATTTTTCAATTTACCTATATTAGAAGAACCTTTTCCTTGGATGAAGAAGAAAACGGTTTTGACCGAAATATTGTCAGGGGTGAAGTGATTTTGCTATATCGAACGCAGGAAAATCGAGATTGGTGCAAAGAAAGAGGAATTAGGATGAGTGGCGTTCCTGTAGGAAGACCCCAAAAAATATTAGCAAGTCCAAGAAGAAACAAGCTCAGTCAGACGATAGAATTCGTAACTCAATTTGTCAGAAAATTTGGAGAAGCTAAAAGAAGATTCAGCCTTGGTAGAGTCATGGCTAAACTTTCTAATACTTCTGAAACAACCATCGCCATAACTTTTATGGTGATGAATCTTTCTGCCCTGGTACGGCAGGCTTTTTGACTTTTTTTTATGTCTATTTCACAACAAAAACCTTTTTTCATGTTTTCTGCCTGTGACGATTAGCACAGATTATGTTCTCTTAACAATACTTAAAAAAATGGGTAGACAGAAACCGGGTTTTTACACCAAAATACTCGCCAAACACCCTCAATCTCGCTGAAAAACCCGGTTTCTTGAGCTTTGTGTATCAGCCATGTAATTACTTGCCCGCAATTGAGAACAGTTATTATTATTAATTAGTTCTCACCGTCACTACAAACTCAACAATATTTTTCTCAAAAATAGCTAGATTTTGAATTTAAAATCTAGTACATTGTCTTTTTCCTATATAATATGAACATCTATTCATACTATCAGGCGTAAGTCAAAACCCAGGAAACACCATGCAAAAAGCCAAATCGAGCGATTCCGGCTGCTGTGGTCACGACGACCACGACGATCGCAGCCATGAGAATCATAACCACGGACACGACCACGGACACGACCACGGACACGACCACGGACACGACCACGGGAACGGAGATTTCAACCTCAAGCAAGAATTGATTCCTGTGATCTTGGTCGTTATACTATTTATCGGAGGTTTAATTTTTGAAGAAAAACTGCACAACACGCCCTATTCTATAGCTGAATATCTGGTTTTCATCCCCGCCTATCTTTTAAGCGGATGGAATGTTTTAACCAGCGCCGGCCGCAACATTCTGCGAGGCCGAGTGTTTGATGAAAATTTCTTGATGACTGTAGCAACACTGGGGGCTCTAGCCATTCATAAACTTCCAGAAGCAGTCGGCGTGATGTTGTTCTTCAAAATCGGAGAACTTTTTCAAGAATTTGCGATCGGGCGATCGCGTCAATCAATCCGATCGCTTTTAGAAATTCGCCCAGACAGCGCCAACCTCAAGCAAAATGGCGACATCAAAAAAGTTTCGCCAGAAACCGTAGCCGTCGGCGATATCATCCTAGTCAAACCGGGAGAAAAAATTCCCTTAGACGGCGAAATTATCGACGGAAACTCTCAAATTGACACCTCTGCACTAACTGGAGAATCAGTACCTCGAACCGTGAAAGTTGGAGAAACAGTTTTAGCAGGAACAATTAACCAGACAGGAGTTCTCACCGTCAAAGTTACCAAACTATTCGGCGAATCTTCAATCTCTCGAATTCTGGAATTAGTAGAAAATGCCAGAAGTAAAAAAGCTGAAACTGAGAAATTTATCAGCAAATTTGCCAGTTACTACACGCCCTTTGTAGTATTTGCATCCCTAGCAGTGGCTTTAATTCCGCCTTTGTTCATTTCTGGAGTAACTAATGCAGACAGATTTTTGTGGGTTTATCGCGCCTTAGTTTTGTTAGTTATTTCCTGCCCTTGCGGATTGGTGATTAGCATTCCTCTGGGATACTTCGGAGGAATTGGCGGTGCAGCCAAGCGCGGTATTTTGGTTAAAGGCTCGACTTTTTTAGATACGCTGACAGCAGTCAAGACAGTTGTTTTGGATAAAACAGGAACTCTGACCAAAGGAGTTTTCAAAGTAGCACAAATTGTGCCTCAGAATGGTTTTTCCAAATCTCAGTTAATGGAAATAGCGGCTAAAGTAGAATCTCAATCTAATCACCCAGTTGCGAAATCTATTCTGGAAGCTTACGGCGGAAAAATAGATTCATCGGATGTGAAAGATTACGAAGAAATAGCGGGACACGGCATTCGAGCCAAAGTCAATAATCAAATTGTGCTTGCTGGAAATGACCGTTTGCTGCACCGAGAAAACATTGCTCACGATGTCTGCAATGCTGAAGGTACGATCGTGCATTTGGCAGTAGACAACCGCTACGCTGGCTATATTTTAATTGCTGACGAGCTGAAGGAAGACGCAGTACAGGCTATTCGCGACCTCAAGAAATTGGGTGTGGAGCGCATCGTGATGCTGACTGGAGATAATCAAGCTGTAGCCGATAGTGTTGCGAAACAACTCGGTTTAGATTCCTACATAGCTGAGTTATTGCCCGAAGGAAAAGTTGAGGCGATCGAAAAACTGATCGCCGAATCTAAAAAAGGCGATAAAATAGTCTTTGTCGGGGATGGAATTAATGATGCACCGGTTCTTGCTAGGGCTGATGTCGGCATGGCGATGGGCGGTTTGGGTTCGGATGCGGCGATCGAAACTGCTGACATTGTAATTATGGCAGATGCACCGTCCAAGGTGGCTGAAGCCATCCAAATTGCCCGCAAAACTCACAATATTGTCTGGCAAAATATCATTTTTGCCATGTCAGTCAAAGGCATATTTATTGCTTTGGGCGCTTTTGGGTTAGCGACAATGTGGGAGGCAGTTTTTGCCGATGTTGGGGTCGCTTTAGCTGCAATTTTCAATGCTACTAGAGTGTTGAAATAGAGAAATCGTAGCGTGTAAAATTTCATTGTACGACAATTGAGACATACATTCATTCTAAGGTCAAAAATACTATGCACCGTCAACGTTCTCTGCCCTGGATTTATCGATATTCTCGCCCGATCATGGCAGGAATTGCAAGTATTGGGGCTGCGATTACTGCTTATCTAACAGCCGTCAAGTTATCCCAAGGAGCGGTCACTTGTCCCATAGAAGGCTGCGATATCGTGCTTTCGAGTCCCTATGCCTATGTCTTTGGTTTGCCTCTTTCTCTCTTTGGGTTTTTGGGATATTTGAGCATGATAGTTTTTGCGGTAGCTCCCCTATTTGTCAATCCTTCAGAACAGAAGAGTCTCCGCTCTAAATTAGAGTCTTGGACGGGACTATTTTTGTTTGCTGGTGGCACAGCAATGATGATTTTTAGTGGCTATCTGATGTATGTACTGGCTGTTGATATCAAAGCAGCTTGTATTTACTGCATTGCGTCTGCTTTGTTTGCAACTAGCTTATTTGTCTTAGCATTAATCGGTCGCGAATGGGATGATATCGGTCAACTATTTTTTATCGGAATTCTGGTATCTATGTTAGTGCTGATTTCCTCTGCTGGTCTTTATGCCGATGTGAATAATCTCGGTACTGCCAAGGAGACGAGCATGAATACTACAACATCTTCCGGTACTTCGGAAATTGCTTTAGCGCAGCATTTAAAAAAAGTGGGAGCTAAAATGTACGGATCTTATACCTGCTCTCACTGTCAAGCGCAGAAGGAAAGTTTTGGCAAAGAGGCGGCTCGAATTATCAATTATATCGAGTGCAATCCTCAAGGGAAAAATGCGAGACCTGATCTTTGCCAAGCTGCGAAGATTAAAGGGACTCCGGCTTGGGAAATTAACGGTAAGTTTTACGAAGGGCAAAAATCGTTGAAGGAGTTAGCTGATTTATCTGGCTATCAGGGAAGTCGGGAATTTCAAAATCTTTAAAATCACGATCGCTGATTGATTGATTTTTGGCGATCGACCTAATCTACGGTCGATCGCCCGCACCTCAGCTCAACCTCAAAAATATACATAACTTAATATGTACTGTGACTCCGCCGGATTTTGAGCCATCCGACGGATGAAATTTCGCTAAATTTGTGAAATTATGAAAAAAATATGAAAAGTGTTGAACGGTACAACCAATGACTGACTCGGAAAATAGGCCCAGCCTTCCTGAAGTCCACCGCAGCATCCCCGTTCCCAACAGCAAAGGTTTCTGGCGTAAAATGCTGGCTTACGCAGGGCCTGGATATTTGGTTTCAGTGGGTTACATGGACCCAGGAAACTGGGCGACTGATTTAGCAGGGGGAGCACAGTTTGGCTATGCGCTATTAAGTGTGATTTTGCTATCTAATTTGATGGCAATTTTTCTGCAATCATTGTGCGTGCGGTTGGGAGTGGCAACGGGACAAGATTTGGCACAAGCTTGTCGAGATTATTTCAGTCCGCGAGTCAGTTTTGTGCTGTGGATACTTTGTGAAATTGCGATCGCAGCTTGCGATTTAGCTGAATTGGTCGGAAGTGCGATCGGACTACAATTGCTATTTGGTATTCCCTTGGTTTGGGGAGTGTGCATTACTGCACTAGATGTGATAATGGTGTTATTTTTACAAGGCAGAGGCTTTCGTTATATCGAAGCTTTGGTGATTACCATTATTACAATAATTGGCGGTTGCTTTGTCGCAGAAATAATTTTTGCCAAACCAGATGCCGGAGGAGTTTTACTAGGTTATGTTCCCAACCTAGAGATTTTACAAAATCAGGGAATGCTTTATATTGCGGTTGGTATTTTAGGGGCAACTGTGATGCCGCACAATCTCTACTTGCATTCATCGATCGTGCAAACTCGCGCTTGGGAAGAAACTTCCGATAAAAAATGGGAAGCAATTAAATTTGGCACGATTGATTCTACAGTAGCGCTGTCAATAGCTTTGTTTATCAATTCAGCAATTCTAATTTTGTCTGCCGCAACATTTCACTTTTCCGGCTATCAAGAAGTAGCAGAAATTCAAGATGCCTACAAACTACTTTCTCCGGTGCTGGGTGTGGGTTCGGCTAGTGCAATTTTTGCCTTTGCTTTATTGGCTTCGGGGCAGAATTCAACCTTGACTGGAACTCTAGCAGGACAGATTGTGATGGAAGGCTTTTTGCATTTTCGTATGCGGCCTTGGTTGCGCCGCTTGCTGACTCGACTGGTGGCGATTGTGCCGGCTTTGCTCTCAATTATCTGGTTCGGTGAAGGGAGTACAACTAATTTATTGATTTTCAGTCAAGTGATTCTTAGTTTGCAATTACCTTTTGCCGTAATTCCTTTGGTAATGTTTACCTCAAACCGCCGCTTAATGGGAGAGTTTGTGAATCCATTTTGGCTGAAAGCCTTAGCTTGGTTAGTGGCTAGTATTATAGTAGGATTAAATTGTTGGCTGTTATTACAAACCATTTTCTAGCAATCGGAAGCTATAACGGTTTTGTGTCGAGTGAATTACAGATACTGGGAGCTGCGACTTTTAATAATTGGTATAAGATTGATGATTGTAGCAAGACTTTAAAAAAATTGCTATTAGATCGTGTCCGCTCGAAAGACATAATTCAAATTGGTTTGTAGTGAGGACTTTAGTCCGCATCCATGACTAGGACTAAAGTCCTCACTACAAACCGTTTCTATTACGGGTAGTTGACCGGACATAATACCACATCCGATTTAAAAAAGCTACCAATCAAACCACAAAAATAAAACCCGCGCAGGCGGGTTTTCAATTAAAGCTCATTGTTAATAGCTTACGCTTTCAACTACTTACTTTTTAGGAACAAGAGTCTCATTAGCCGCAACGGGGCGGGTTGAGGTAGCGGTAGTTTTCAGAAGTGCGATCGCCTGCGCGTAAACAGGATCGTCTTTAGTAGCAACCAACATCGGTTTGTTGGCTAATTTCAGCTTTTGTTCGTCCGTTACTACGACTTTGACATCGGGAGTAACGCCCTTGTGGCTGATATCAATACCGTTGGGAGTATAGTAGTGAGCGATCGTCACCGCCAATCCCGAACCGTCAGCCAAAGAATGCACCGACTGCACCAAAGCTTTGCCAAAAGTTTGGCCGCCCATCACAGTAGCGCGCTTGTTGTCCTTGAGAGCACCAGCCAAAATCTCGCTAGCACTCGCGGAGTTGTCGTCTACAAGGACTACCAAAGGCTTGTCAGTGAGCGCAGTGCGGTTTGTCCGCATTTCCTGAGAATCGCCCGCTCGATCGACTGTGCGGACAATCGCCCCTGTATCCATCCACATCCGGGCAATATCAATGCTCACCCGCAACAGCCCGCCGGGATTGCCGCGCAAATCCAACACAAAAGCGTCAGCTTTTTGAGCCGAGAGCTTTTTAATCGCCGCCTCCATTTGTTCGCCCGCGTGGGAACTAAACTCTTGCAAGCGGATGTAACCGACTTTCTCGCCCCCTTCATTCTTGAGGCTGTAGCGAACCGCAGCTACCTCAATTCTCGCCCTAGTCAGAGTGATATCAAACTCACTTTTGCCCTGACGAGCCATCCGCAGCGAGACTTTCGTACCTTCGGAGCCCCGAATTATCTGAGCCGCATCCGAGACAGTCATGTCCTTGGTAGTTTTGCCATCAATCGCCAAAATCGTATCGCCCGCTTGAACCCCTGCTTTCAGGGCCGGGGAATTTTCCATCGGTTCGACTACCGTAATCGCTTTCGTTTTCTCGTCTTGTTCCAGCCTCATCCCCACCCCTGTCAGTTCCCCGGAGGTTTGACTCGTCAGCGCTTCGTACTGCTTCGGGTCCATGAAGCGCGTGTAGGGGTCGTTTAATTTCTCTAGGGCTTTGCGGAGGGCGGTATAGGCTGCTTCGCGAGAGGTATAATTTTTGCTCAGCAAGTCGTTCCGGGCCACTTGCCAGTCAGTCTTGTTAAAACTGCCATCGACGTATTCTCGGTTCACAATTTGCCAAGCTTCGTCTAAGACAGCTTTGGGGCTATCTTGAAGCTCGGCGCGGACTGATTGACTCAGGCCAGGAACGAGTAAAGATATCGAAGCGGTTGTGGCCATCGCCCCAGTGAACAGGGCTGCCTGTAACATAGAAAAGCGTCTGCGGGCTTGATTCATTGAATTTTGGCTCAATTCGATTTTAGATTTTTGATTTGAGATTTTATATTGCTAAAAAATCTCAAACTACTATTTAAACGATTGTGTGGAGGCTCCACCATCCCTTTGCATAGTTTAACGAGATTCACAGCAGATCGCCAACCAATCATGACTGTATTTTATTGACACTCCCCGACCTTAAGGCACGGGGATTCTTAAGACATTTGTGTCTTAATATCCCATTTTGTGTGGGTTCCCAGGCTGACTGCGTTTGCAGCGTAGCTGCGTAGTCATATCTCCTCAAAAATGTTTTGGGCGTAGACTTTCCCCCAGTCCGGAGGTAGGTTTTTACATCTTGTCTGATTGATCTACTCTACCATATTCATTTGTGAAGATGGATTGTTATTTTACTTGGGAATGAAAAAAGCAGTCCTCAAAGGACGGGGTTTTTAACCCAATTTTCTGATTAACTTAATTTAAAACTTGGATTTGAAGGTGCCGTGGAAGTTAAAATCGAACAATTTTCGCGTAAGTGGTTGAGCCTGCTCATTAATGGAGCGATCGGCTCCGCAGCGCTGGCGGGTGTCGTTACCATGCAGTCGATCGAGCAATTGGGCGGAATGCCCCCAGTTAGCAGCGTTCAGGGCCAAAAGCCTGTCTCTGCAATGTCTGTCGCCATTGTCAAGCAAGAAGTCCAGCAAGAAGCCCTGCGGCTGAAAATGCTCAAAAGTATCCCTAGTTTTGGGTTTGACAATTTAATTGCCGACTGGACATTTCTGAAATTTTTGCAGTATTTTGGCGACGATGAAGCCCGAGAAGTGACGGGATACAATCTTAGCGCCGATTATTTTGACATAATTACTCGGCGCGATCCCAAGTGGGCTGACATCTACCTGTTTCTGTCCACAGCCGTTTCTTTTTATCAGGGAAAGCCTGAAACTGCTATTAAGTTTATAGAGCGGGGTACTAACGCCCTTTCGCGGCAAAATAATCCCCAAGCGTGGATTGTGTGGCGAACGAAAGGTATTGATGAGTTGCTGCTGTTGGGCGATATTCCCGACTCAATGCGCTCTCACGAAATGGCCGCTGATTGGGTAGAAAACACAGCCGACGGCCCGAAATTAGCGCCCATTTTTCGAGCAACTGCTGAGTATTTGCGCCGAGATCCCGATAGCGTGCCGGTGCGGTTTACTGCTTGGAGTACCGTTTATTATCAAACAACTGATAAGTTGGTGCGGCAAAGGGCTAAACAAGCTCTTGTTAAGTTGGGAGCTCAGGTAAAAAAAGATAAAGATGGAAACGAGAGTTTTATTTTGCCGCCCAGAAAGTAGTTGATTGTTGATTGTTGACGGTTAACTGTTAACGGTTGACTGTTGACTGTAGTTCTGCAATCTCAAATCTCAAATCTCAAATCAGCTTGAGTTAATTCGCGCCATTCACCGGGTTTCAGGTCATTTAGTTGCAAATGCCCGATCGCGCTTCTCACCAGCCGCAGCGTCGGAAACCCTACTGCTGCGGTCATCCGGCGCACTTGGCGGTTGCGGCCTTCTGTGAGAGTCATTTCCAGCCAAGCTGTGGGAATGTTTTTGCGAAATCGAATCGGGGGCTGGCGGGGCGGCAATTGTGGTTCTGCTGATAATAATTGCACTTTTGCCGATCGAGTCCGATAATCTTGAATTGTGACACCAGTTTGCAAAAGGGCGATCGCGCCTGCATCTGGAACCCGTTCCACCTGAACCAAATAAGTGCGGGGATGAGCGAATTTCGGATCGCTGAGGCGGTGCTGCATTTGTCCGTCATCCGTTAACAGCAACAAACCTTCGCTATCGCGATCGAGCCTTCCCACCGCATAAACATCAGGAATCGGAATATAATCTTTCAGGGTACTCCGTTTAGTCTCGCTGGAATTGTCAGTAAACTGAGTTAAAACATCGTAAGGTTTGTAAAATAGAATATACCGATAGGGCATGATTAATTAAAGATTAAAGATTAAAAATGTACGAGATAGTTTTAACATTAAGTAGGTTGCTACGAACTAACATTTTGCGCTCTCAGCAATCATCCATTTAGGTGCAGGTTCGCGTACCCACCCATAATAACATTGAATTCTTGTGGAACAGGCATCCGGCCTGTTCTTGAAAATAGTGCAAAATGTGAACATCAATAAACTTAACTATATTTTACCATGCCCGAAGCCACACGCCGCGTTTGTATCGTCCTAGGAACTCGCCCGGAAGCGATTAAACTAGCCCCAGTAATTCAACTGTTCAAAAGTTCGCCAAACTTTGACACCCAAGTAATTTTAACCGGTCAGCACCGAGAAATGGTCGAGCAAGTGATGCGAATGTTTGACCTAAAAGCCGATCGGGATTTAGCAATTATGCAGCACCAGCAAAGCTTGACCGATATTACATCCCGGAGTTTGCAGGGTTTGGAAGCTTTGTTTAAAGAGTTGCAGCCCGAAATCGTATTGGTACAAGGCGATACAACGACAGCGTTTGCCGCAGCTTTGGCTGCATTTTACCAGAAAATACCCGTAGGTCACGTAGAAGCCGGATTGCGGACGGACGACGTGTTCAATCCCTATCCCGAAGAGGCTAACAGGCGGTTGATTTCGCAGCTCACACGGCTGCATTTTGCCCCAACAGCGCTGGCTCAAGAGAATTTAGGGCGATCGGGCGTTTTAGGAGAAATTCACCGTACAGGCAACACAGTAATCGACGCTTTGCTATCCGTCGCCAAACGCGAACCAGAATGCAAAATTCCCAACCTAGATTGGAGCAAACATCGCACCATTTTAGCAACAGTCCACCGCCGCGAAAATTGGGGAAAACCCTTAGCAGGAATTGCGCGAGCATTCATCCAAATCTTAGATAAATTCCCCGATACAGCCTTACTCTTACCACTGCACAAAAATCCGACCGTTCGGGAACCTTTAAAATCTCTTTTAGGCGACCATCCAAGAATCTTTTTAACAGAACCGTTGGACTACGCCGAATTAGTAGGAGCCATGCAGAGAAGTCATTTAATCCTCACAGATTCCGGCGGCTTGCAAGAAGAAGCACCGAGTTTGGGCAAGCCTGTTTTAGTATTGCGAGAAACCACAGAAAGACCCGAAGCAATTGCCGCCGGAACCGCTAAACTTGTCGGTACAAATCCTGATATAATTACCGCAGCAGCCACAGAATTACTGAGTGATTCTGCCGCTTACGACGCAATGGCAATGGCAATCAATCCCTTTGGCGACGGTTTAGCAGCCTCCCGGATTTTAAAAATAGTTGAAGAGTATTTTTCTGATTAAAAACTAATCCTAAAATTGGTTTGTAGTGAGGACTTTAGTCCGCATCCGTCATAAAACTAAATTCCTCACTACAAACCAATATGATTGTGGTCATTCTTGGGAAAACGATCTAATTCAAAATTGAATAAAGAGCACCTTAGAACTATTACCAATCTCCACCGCCGCCGTCTCCACCAGAGTCACCCCCGCCAAAGCTACCGCCGGAGTCGCTACTGCTGTAATCGCTGCTACTGCAATCGCTGCTACTACTATTAGAATAGGAGCGGGGACGGGGAGGAAATCTCTCAGGATAGAACACACTAAGTATGCTGTAGATAATAGACCAAATTATCCATCCTATCAATCCCACAACGAAGGCCAAGATTAAGAAAAATATTAACAAGCCAAATAGGGGGTTATCATCCGTAACAACTGGCGATTGAGCAGGTATGGGCGACGGTTTTACCGCTTGATTTGGTACTGTTGGAGCCACAGCCAGCGTGTTTTGAGATTGAGTTTTTGCCGAAGGTTTTACCGCTTGATTTGGTACTATTGGAGCCAAAGGCAGCGTATTTTGAGATTGCACGTTTGCAGTCAGAGTTTGTAAAACATTAACTAACGCCTTTGTTCCGGCTAATGTGCCCCCATCAAAATCCTGCTGTTTAAATTTTGGCGTAATTTCTGTTTGAATAATAGTCACTGCTTTCGCATCGGGCAAAATGTCTTGAATCCCAGAACCTGTTTCAATTTGAACGCGGCGTTCACCCGATGAAATCAACAATAAAACTCCGTTATTTTTACCTTTCTTGCCAATTCCCCAATAGTTAAATAACTCTGTAGCAAATGCCTTTGGTGTCGCCGATGGCTTAGTATCAGGCACTGTCACAACTGCGATTTCTGAGCCGTTTTTTACCTCCAACTCCGAAATTATCTGATTGAGCTGAGTTTCCGTGTTATCGCTGAGAATGTTTGCCTTGTCCGTTACCCAAGTGTGATTTTGGCGGGGATTCGGTACTTCTTGTACTGTTATAGCTTGGCTTGCTACCGGAAATGCAATTACCGAGAAGCACAGCAAACTGCTAAAAATTATTTGTTTTTTGCTAGATTGTAACTGCATCGTTTCAGTCTCCTGAATAACTGCCAATCTGAAATCAAAATAGATCGGTCTGCCTAATTACCATTCAACAACCAGATCGCTGTGATGTCAATTCATATTATTCACAAGTTAGAGTCATAAAAGTCATATTTTTAGGTGCGCAGTGCGCACCATAGATTTAGAGAATTTTAAGGGGAGGGAACTGGTGGCATAAAATTGCTGCTGCCTTTGTAACCCGATAGAATAGCAAGTTTTTCCAAAGATAGCCTACCGGTGTAATATTTCCCGCGAATTTCCCAAGTGGGATAAGCTTGAATCTTCGCAGCTTTGCACAAATCCGGTTGAGCATCTTTGCCTCTGGGATCGCACTCAATGTAAGTAATTGCGGTAAATGCTTGTTTGCCGAAAAGTTCTTGTTGCGCGTGACAGTGAGGACACCAGTAAGCACCGTACATTTTAGCTTTGATAGTCTGCAAATGGGTTGCTAAAGCTATTTGATCCGGCGCGGATTCGCTAAGAATCGGGGGCGCTTCTGGTTCGGTAACAGGCTGTGCGGCAGGAGGTGGAGGGAGGGTTTGTGCTAAAGTTTGAGTGGATTGGTTGCTGAAGCTTAACTGTGCAATTCCTCCGTCTGCTTTGGTACTGCCGAAAATCCCCAGAGTTAGGAAAATTGCGATCGCACAAAAGTTGAATTTGCTTACTTTCATCTTGAATTTCATCTGGGATTTGCTAGGATTTCGCGAGCTTGATTCATAGCCTCTACAGCATTGTGTACCACAAAAATGTTAATTTTGCCTAAATCTTTAAAGAAAAGTTGACTTTCCCAGCTATGATTTAACAAAATAACTTGTTTGTGAGCTTTGATGGCGAGGGCAATTTCCGAAGCTGTGCCCGCGCCCGTACCGCAGGCAATTATCACATCTGAAGAAAGAATATTAATGTTATTTCTGGCGTTTCCCATATCGGTGACAATGGCAATATCTACAGCTTCGGAAATGCCGCGAGTATCGTTTCCCGGAAGGATGCCGATTGTTAAACCGTTAGCTGATTTTGCACCTTTGTTGGCGGCATCCATCACGCCGAGATTTCTGCCGCCAGTTAGCAATATCCATCCTGTTTCGGCGATGAGTTGTCCGAGTTGATAGGCGTTTTCTAAGTCGGTTGATGTGGCACTTTCGCCTGGGCCCATGATGCCGATGATGATTTTTTTCATGGTTTGGGGTAAGGGAGCATCTCAGTTTTGCATTTATAGTGCGAGCGTCCCCGCTCGCGAGTACAATACGCGAGCGGGGACGCTCGCACTACAATAAAAAAATGCTTTTTGCAAAACTGAGATGCTCCCTGGGGTAATATGTTGTTATTGATATTTGCTAGTTTTTTTTACGCGATATACGAAGGTATGTTATTATAAAAATACTTGCATCATAAACAAAGCTTTTTCAACAACTAACTGGGGTAAAGTTCCTAGTATTGTTACTAGAAAAGATCAAACATTTACACTAGATGAGTCTCAGATAAAATTTTTGGAGTGCGTCGGAGTTTTTATGCGAAATTTCTCTTTTTGTAATATAACTTTACATAGAAGGTGCGATCGCCCGTAGGAGATCGCACTGTTAGACATCAGACTTACCCTAGACAACCGGCTGCTGATTTTTTGCATCCCAGTAGAACAAAAACAAAACTATGATGGGCAATGCAGAAAGAATACTCGCAATACACTGGTAGATTAATTCGATTCCAAAGTTATCCTTTTGTCCAATTAAGGATAGCGGTAGATACAAAATAAAAGACACAATCATCGAAGAAATAAACAATCCAAGATAGGTCAGAATCATCGTCCCCAATATCTTCCATCTTTTCCCTTGAGTCAAATTCGCACTAACTTTTTGAGCCTTCGATCCTTCTACACCTTCGAGGATCACAGCGGCATCAATTAGTGCATAGCGCAATGCCAAAACGACACCTGGAACTATGAAAAGAATTAAACCACCTACCACAATCAATCCAGTGGCAAAACGAGTTCCGAACAGCTTGAAACATTTTCGTCCTGCGTGGGTCATGGACTCACGATAAGTTGGATTAAGTCCCTGCTTCAACTGAGCAAGTGCATGAATTAATGCACCAACGTAGAGCGTACCAAACGAGCCTTCAATGAATTGCGACACTCGCAATTCTTGCATGGTCATACGCAACTCGTCTCCACCTGTCATTCCTGGAAAAACGTACAGGCGCAAATATATCAACATAATTGACCCCGGCAACCATACTGTTAGCACTATCAAACTAAACAGCACAAAGTTTGAGGCAAACAATCCAATAGCTTCACGGATTTTTTGAATCATAAAGTCTAGGGTCTACATTGTGAATAAATTTTTATATGACAATTTAAATGTATAGGTGCTTCCACACTAGCTTGTAAGTGTTATTTTGTCAATTAAATAAACTGAATTGGTGGCGAGCGTCGATCGCTTTAATCTTCACTGCTACTCTTTCTTTGCTTTCAGTTGAGTGTTTCTGGAGCCCGCTTTTTATTTCTCGGCTTCACGATTCAGATCAAGTGTAATACCATTTTTTTAAAGATATGCTATGGATGAAATCTTAGCCCCCCCGAACTCGCGGGGGGGTTGGGGGGGTAATATCTAGCGCTACTTTATAAAATTGGTATAAGTTTTGTTTCGCGAGCGTTCAACCTAACCTACACTTGATATTGGCGAACCGCTCAAAAAATATCCCCAACAATCATCCCCGCCAAGATGACAAACCCAACCCAAACATTTTGGCGAAAAATTTGACCGTAAACAGGCGTGGGAATGTCGGTCTTTCGCAGTTGGCTGTACTGCAAAACCCACAAAATCGCTGCCGCACAAATTGCGATCCAAAAACCAATATGCAAATGTAAATTAATCCCCATTGCTGCTAACAAACCGACAGTCCCAACAAAGAAAAAACCGACAGCATTAGTTACATTATTTCCGAAAAATATTGCGCTGGAATTCACGCCCAAACGCAAGTCATCTTCCCTGTCACTCATCGCATAAACTGTATCAAATCCCATCGTCCAAAATACGACTGCGCCCCACAGCAACCAAGTCGCTAATTCTAATTTCCCAACGGCTGCACTCCAACTAATTAAAACTGCAAATCCCCAGGCTATTGATAACACTAATTGCGGCACGGGAAAGAATCTTTTTGCTAGGGGATAGCAGATGATTACTGGTACGGCGGCGACACACAGCCAGAAACTTAAAGGATTGAGATAAAGGGCGAGAATGGCCGCGCAAGCAAAGGAAATTAAAGCGACTCCGATCGCAGTTTGCACTTTCAGGGCGCGAGATGCTAGGGGGCGCGATCGCGTTCTTTCGACTTCGGGATCGATATCGCGATCCCACAAGTCGTTGATGACGCATCCCGCCGCACTCGTGGCTAAGGTTCCTAACACTATTACGCCAACTAATGCCGAGGGCGGTCTCCCGTCTGCTGCTAAAAAGACGGCCCAGAGGGCTGGTATCATTAAAATCAGCCTTCCTGCTGGTTTGTCCCACCTCAAAAGCTTTATGATGGTTAGCAATGTGGATTCGGTTGGGCGATCGGGCTCTATAAGCATTTTAATTCTAGATTTTTAACTTTAAATCTCAATGCGGTTCAGTTAAGCCCGGAGATCCTCCTAGCCCCCCTTCTTAAGGGGGGGACAAGAGTATTCTCAAATTCCCCCTTCTTAAGGGGGATTTAGGGGGATCTCGGGGCAATAAACAGTGTTAACTGAACAGTATTCCATTAAATTCTATCAAATTTTAAGCAAAATCACCTAAAATCCCTGCTGGCGATTCCCTACGGGATAGCTACGCCGATCGCACTTCTGCATAAATTTAAAATAGGTAAAAGTCTTGTCCACTCAGCATTTGCCAATTTTTGCTAATTTAATATGACGCTTAACTGGATTCGTGAAATAATCATAATATCTGTCAACCCCCATACACTCCAATGGTTAATTCACTTGCTGCTGCGGAGTCAAATCGCATTATTGCTGCTATTGATATGGGTACTAACTCGTTTCACATGGTGGTGGCGCGGATCGATCCGAAATTGCCTGCGTTTACGATTATTGCTAGAGAAAAAGATACGGTTCGGTTGGGTGATTGTGAACCGAAAACAGGGTGTTTGAAGTCAGAAGTGATGGAAAGGGCGATCGCAACTTTGCGCCGTTTTCAAGATATTGCTAAAACTTTCAATGCTGAACAAATTATCGCTGTGGCTACCAGTGCGGTTCGAGAAGCTTCTAACGGGCGGGATTTTCTCAAACGAGTTGCTGACGAATTAGACCTAAATGTTAGCTTAATTTCCGGTCAAGAAGAAGCACGGAGGATTTATCTGGGTGTACTTTCGGGAATGGAATTCAACAATCAATCCCAGGTAATTATTGACATTGGGGGCGGTTCTACCGAGTTAATTTTAGGAGATAGTTCCGAAGCTCTCTGTCTCACCAGTACCAAAATTGGTGCGGTTCGCCTGACTGGGGAATTTGTCAAAACTGACCCAATTAGCAAAGAGGAATTTGCCTATTTGCAAGCTTATATTCGGATTGCGCTGGAAAGACCGATCGACGAATTGCGCGCTCAATTCAAGATAGGCGAAACTCTACGTTTAATTGGCACTGCTGGAACCATCGAAACTCTGGCTGCAATTAATGCTCGCGAAAAGTTAGGAACTGTTCCGAGTCCGCTAACCGGATATCAATTAAGTTTAAAGGATTTGCACGATTTAGTCAATCGTTTTCGCAAACTTTCTTATGCCGAAAGGTTGGAAATTCCGGGAATGTCGGACAAGCGGGCAGAAATTATTCTGGCGGGTGCTTTGATTTTGCAGGAAGCGATGACGTTATTAGGAATGGAATCTGTCACGGTTTGCGATCGATCTTTAAGAGAAGGTGTCATTGTTGACTGGATGCTGTCTCGCGGTTTGATTGAAAACCGCTTGCGCTATCAAGGTTCAATCCGCCAGCGCAGCATCCACCACATGGCCCAAAAATATCAAGTCAACTTAGAACAAAGCGAAATAACCGCAGAATTTGCGCTCAAATTGTTCGACCAAACCCAAGGAATTTTGCACAATTGGGGAACCGAAGAACGCGAGTTGCTGTGGGCGGCCGCGATTCTGCACAATTCAGGTTTGTACGTCAGTCATTCGGCGCACCACAAGCATTCTTACTATTTAATTCGCAATGGTGAATTATTAGGATACACTGAAACTGAGATTGAAGTAATTGCCAATTTAGCTCGCTATCACCGCAAGAGTCCTCCTAAAAAGAAACACGAAAATTTTACAACTCTTCCGAAAAAATACCGGGAAGTAGTTAGTAAATTGCATCCTTTTCTGCGGTTGGCTGTGGCTTTGGATAGACGGCAAATTGGGGCGATCTCGGATTTTCAATGCGAACACCGCCCGGAAGTTCGAGAGTTTCATTTACATCTCAAACCCCTAAATCCCGATGATGACTGCGCTCTAGAACTCTGGAGTTTGGATTATAAAAAGCCTGCTTTTGAAGATGAGTATAATCTCAAATTAGTGGCAACTTTGGAGGGAATCGGCGGTTAAAAGTCATTAGTCATTAGTCAACAGTTAACGGTCAACAGTTAACAGTCAACAGTCAACAGTCAATAGTCAACAGTCAAATACAACAATGTCAAATCCCTTACTTTCCCTCAACTACGAACCCGCCCTCGAATCCCTAGGCGGCGACTACTTTGATGAAGTTCCGGCGGCCGATTTTCCCCAGCATATCCTCCGCTTCCGCAACGACAAATTATTACCCACCTTGGGCTTAGATCCCGAAGGAGTAACCGACGAAGATTTCATTCAAGCATTCGGCAAATTTCACTGCGTCCGTCCCTTCCTCGCACTCCGGTACCACGGCTATCAATTCAATGAATATAACCCCAATTTAGGTGATGGTAGAGGCTTTTTGTACGGTCAAGTTCGCGGTACTGATGGCAGACTTTATGACTTTGGTACAAAAGGTTCTGGCCGCACTCCCTATTCGCGGTCTGCTGATGGTAGACTCACTCTCAAAGGTGGAGTTCGCGAAGTTTTGGCTGCTGAGGCTTTGCACCGATTGGGGGTGAATACTTCCCGCTGTTTTAGCTTAGTTGAAACTGGGGATGCTTTGTGGCGGGGTGATGAACCTTCTCCGACGCGATCGTCTGTAATGGTGCGTTTTAGCCATTCTCACATCCGGTTTGGTACTTTTGAAAGGTTACATTACTTACGCCGCCCGGATTTGATTGCAAAACTTTTGGATTTTGTGATTGAATATTACTATCCTGAATTGCATTTGAAAGCAAGTAATACTGATATTTCTCAAACTGAAAAATATGCGTTATTTTATGGTGATTTAGTCAAAAAAGTGGCGGAATTAGTTGCTCAGTGGATGGCGGCGGGATTTTGTCATGCTGTGCTGAATACTGATAATATGTCGATTACTGGTGAAAGTTTTGATTACGGGCCTTTTGCTTTTATCCCAACTTATGATCCTAAGTTTACAGCAGCTTATTTTGACCATTATGGTCTTTATTGTTACGGGAATCAACCGTTTGTTTGTAAGGGTAATTTGGAGAAGCTTCAGAAACCTCTAGCAGCGGTAATTCCTCAAGCTGATCTGGATGCTGCTTTGGCGAAGTTTGGTAATTATTATAATACGGCTTATCGGCGGTTGATGCTGAATAGATTGGGATTTGAGGATTTACCAGAGGCGGATGGTGATGAGTTGTTACAACTGACAATTAAATTGCTGTCCGAGTCTCAAGTCGATTATCAAGGTTTCTTTTTTGAATTACGAAAACAGTTTAACCCTAGTTGGCGAGATGATGTCAATCAAATTTTTAGCGAGGCGGAACCTGCGGAGTTATTAGCACCTTGGCGGCAGTTTTATTGTCACGTTTTGCAAAGTTTTTCGGCGGACGATATGGACAAAATGGCGGATAGGTTGCGGAAGCACAATCCCGCACAATCGTTGTTGAGACCGACGATTGAGGCTGTTTGGGAGCCGATCGCCCTTGAGGATAATTGGCAACCGTTTTACGAGTTGGTGAAGCGAATTCAAGACTCGTAAAGGG
>PVWI01000454.1 GCA_003003725.1 filamentous cyanobacterium Phorm 6
GGGGGGGTTCCCTCGATCGCTCAGAATCAAAATCGCTTCGCCCGATCGCACCGAATCAGCAGCTTCTTTACAAAGTTGATCTACTGCATTTTTCAATCCTTCTGGGCCAGCCACAATGTGGTAAAGCGTTGACAAAACCTTTGCGGGGAAAGACTTTTGCTCTTGCAAGAAAGACAGTTCAGCGTCATTCAAGATCGGAGAATCTATTTTCAGTAGCTTGGCATTTTCCGGTACTGGTTGCAGCAAATTGCCCCGCAGCCCGATATTCATCGTCAGAGACATCACCATCCCCTCGCGCAGGGGGTCGATCGGCGGATTTGTGACTTGAGCAAACCGCTGTTTGAAATAGTTGTAGAGCAACTGAGGCTTTTCTGACAACACAGCCAAGGGAATGTCATCTCCCATGCAGAAAGTCGGTTCTTTCCCAGAACTCGCCATCTCGACGATCACCATGTCCAAATCTTCGGCTGTGTAGCCAAAAGCAGTTTGGGTTGCTAACAGGGTTTGGGAGTCGAGGGTTGCTGTTTCGGCAAAAGGCTGGGGTTTCAAGGTTTCGCGGTTTTGTTTCAGCCATTCGCCGTAGGGGTGCCGCTTAGCAATGCGCTGTTTGAGTTGCCAATTTTTGAGAATTTCCTTGGTTTGCAGGTCAACTGCGATCATTTGTCCTGGTCCCAAACGACCTTTTTCGATGATATCGGCTTCGGGGATATCGACGACACCGGCTTCGGAAGCGACGATTACCATACCGTCTTTGGTAATGCAATAGCGGGCGGGGCGTAAACCGTTGCGATCGAGCGTAGCACCTACTTGTTTACCATCGCTAAACACCAGCAGTGCGGGGCCATCCCAAGGTTCTTGCATCCCGCTGTAGTATTCGTAAAAATCGACAATTTCGGGATATGTCGCCAAATCCGGCTGATTTTTGTAAGCTTCGGGTACCAGAATTGTCAGGGATTCTAGGGGGGTGCGGCCGGAGTGCACCAGCAGTTCCATCACATTATCCAAGTTTGCCGAATCGCTGCTTTCGGAATTGACAATTGGGTTGAAGGTGTCAATATCAGCTTGACTCCAATTGGGATGAGCTAAATTGGCTTGTCGCGCTCTCATCCAGGTAATATTGCCCAACAGCGTGTTAATTTCGCCGTTGTGTCCCAGCAAACGCATCGGTTGAGCTAGGTGCCAGCGGGGCATGGTGTTGGTGCTGAAGCGTCGGTGATAGACAGCAAAGGCGCTTTTGTAAGCCGGATTTTTGAGGTCGAGGTAAAATTCTCCTAGTACAGCCGATCGCACCATGCCTTTGTATACAATGGTGCGGCAAGAAAAAGAGCAAGTATAAAATTCTTGGCGGGTAAAGTTGGGGCGCTTTGACAGCGCGTGTCCGATCGCGCGGCGGGTCAGAAATAGCTGGCGATCGAGTTCATCGCCGGCTAAGTCCGGTGAACTGACTATTACTTGTTCGATTTGAGGTTGATTTTCGCGCGCTTGCGGGCCCAAAACCGATGGTACAATGGGAACTTTGCGCCATCCCAAAAGTGTCAGCCCGCGATCGGTCAGAACTTCCTCAACCACCTGCCGCGCTATACTCGCTTGAAATTTATCTTGAGACAAAAACAGCATTCCGACGCCGCAATTTTCCCGTGCGGGAGGCACAATTCCCTGTTCTGCAAACCAAGCATCCAGCAATTCCCAAGGAATTGCGGTCATCAAACCAGCGCCATCACCTGAATCTTGGTCAGCGCTGCAACCGCCACGGTGTTCCAGACAAGTTAAGGCTGGCAGAGCTTTTTCGATAATGGAGTGAGTAGCTGCACCATTTTGGTTAGCAATGAAGCCAACACCGCAGGCATCTCTTTCTTCGATTAGCCAGCTTTGACCAGCATAAGGAATTCCTCGATGACCCTGACTTTGATTTTGATTGCTCATGTTACCCATGTTGATTGAATACTATTTCGGTGATTGTGTGGTTGATTCGTTATTGCTTGAAAAGAGTGCTACTCAGCGGCAGGACCGAGTAAACCTTCAAGCAGCCGATTGCAAGCAGATTTGATAAAAATTTACATTTATGCTGCCGGCCCATAGCCCTGAAACCCTGTTTGCAGATCTTAAATTATCTCGATCGAATCACTTCGGAGATGTCTCGTAGAATACGCTGCTGCTGTATAACAGTTATTCTGTTGAAAATCGTCGCCTTGCTACTGGATAAATTGCAACCGAGCGAATTTTTTGAGTTTCTTATTCCTGAATCCGCTAGATCTGCTTTGCAGCGAACACAGCGAAATATAGACTTTAGCTTAATTTTGCCGAGCGGCGCTGTTGAATTGCCTGACACAGCACCCGCAGACACAAAAGCCTCTTGTCGCGAAAATCGGTAGGTGCACTGTAGCCGTGCGGTTTATAACCAGTCAATATGTTGCCAACTCCCGGACCGTAAACATCCAGTTTATCAAGAAAATTCAAAATTTTCAGCCCTGGGTCCGGCAGCAAGTGCCGGCGCTACTAAAAGTTTGAGATATGAACTATGACATAGTAAGGGCGGGTTTAGCGCCGAAACACTGGCTAAGACAGACAAGTTTTGCCCAAAACCCGCCCCGCGCAGTTAGTAGGTTGTGAGTAGTGAAAAGTAAATTGTCCGATCGCGCTTCGATATTGTCAATCTCGATTTCGCCCATACTGGCGATCGTCCTTACCTCAGTTTGGCATCTTCCTGGGAAAGCACAACAGTCCGAGATGACGGGGCTGATTGATGCTTCCACAGCCCGCCAGGGAATGAATTCCCTGTCTCATAGCGAAAGTCGGTTGAAACCGACTGAAATAGCGCTCTTTAGTCCTCTTGAGAGGACTTCAGCTATGAGACAGGGGTTGAGACTTCTGTCGGACTATCGGTTTTTGACTCAATCCCTACCACCCGCAGCCACAATCAAACAAAGCCGCCAAGTTTCCCTCAATGGCCGCATCATTCCCCTAGCTTGGACACAACAGCCAGCAAACAGCAATTCTGCGAACATCCGAACCTGGATTGCCGACATTGGCCTCATGCAATCTGCGGGAGTAGATTTACTGAATACAGCAGACAATACAAAACAGCCCGTACAGTGGTTTTCGGTATCTCTAACTGAGACTCAAAGCTTAGCAACGCGATCGACAAACCAGTATCGTTACTTAGATGTCACAGATTTTGCCCGACTTGCCGGCTGGCAGATATCAGCCGATGGAAATACTTTGAGAATCACATCTCCAGCAGCAAAAGTCACCGGAATTCGGCAAGCCCAGAGAGAATGGGGCGATCGCATTGTTGTCGATCTCGATCGCAGCGCCCCGTGGCAAGTTAGCATTGTCGATACAC
>PVWI01000455.1 GCA_003003725.1 filamentous cyanobacterium Phorm 6
GTCAACAATCTTGTCTATTCTATAATGCTGGGGCTGCTGCGGGAGTTCGATCGCCCAAATCCTCCAACCAGATATTAGGGAGTTGACTAGGGCGCGTTGGTAGCTCCATCAAGCCCATTTCTGCGAGTCTGACGACGTTGCCGAGAGTTTCCACCAAAGCCGGATCAAAGCGAGTTCCCGACAGTTCCCGGCACTTTTCCCAGGCTGCCGTCAAACTCAAAGCTGGACGATCGCCACGGGGTTGAGTCAAATCTTGAAAACAAGCGACTAAGCCCACAATCCGCGAAGCAATCGGTATCTCTTCGCCTCGCAAACCTTCGGGCCTGCCGCTGCCGTCCCAATTTTCCAGTTTGTGCTTGACAATTTCGGCAACTGGTGCTAATTCCGGCATTGCTTGCAACAGTTGGGAACCGATGAAACTGCGATCGCGCCAAAATGATAGAGTTCCTTCGTCGAATTTATCGGAAGTGCGATCGAACACCTCATTCGGGGCTGAAACTAAGCCAACTCGAAACAGCAATCCCGCCAGCCGTAGACGACGCAACTGCAAAGCCGGCAAATCCAGCAATTGACCCAAAGTTTCCGACAAAGCCGCCACCTGCAAAGAAGCTGTGGGATTGCAGGTATCGCGTTCGTCCACGCGCTGGGCCATCCGCAGAAAAGCTTGCAGTTTGTTAGCGTTCAAATTGCGGCTGACGCGCAAAGCTTGGCCTTCCAATTCCCACAAATCGCGGGTTTGGCGGTTAATTGCCACCATTTGCTGCTGAGAACTTTGCAGGTAAGTGACGATCCGCGATACTACGCCGCTAATATCTGCCAAGGGCGGGCCTTTGGTGGCGAGAATTTGGTGGTGAATTTCTAGCAAACTGTCGGCTAGGGGCGAATTATAATGTCGCGTTTGTTCTATAAAAATTTCTGCCGCCGCCGATACTAAGGACTGGTCAAATGACCACAAACCGTAGAATTTTCGCTCTGTATCTACATCAGGCTTGCCCTCTGGCAAGTATTCTTCGGTGGAAAGTTCTCGGCAAAGCACCATTGCTTTGTATGTCGGGGCGAGGATGATTAAATTCCATTCTTGGATGATGGGATCTATCTCATCGAGCTCAATTAAAGATACATTTTCTAATTGACCGGTTTTGTGGGTAGCAAAACCGCTGTCGGCTACTGCACCTATGACAACGCGCCGAGAAGCATTAGCAATATCTAGGTATCGATCGGCTTCTTGCAAATACCATTTTCCCTGCTGAAATGTCACCAAAACTAGGGGTTGGAGTGCGATATCGTCTCCGCCGCTCGTTTGCAAGATGTGGTCTTCTAGGGCGTGACACAGGGCTACTAGGGTGTTTTTGAAGTATACCCCGTAGCTAGAAGGCAGTTTTCCGTCGGGAAGTGTAGCTTGTAGTCTAGCGAGAGTTGATTCTGGATTCATTGCAAAAGGCGGTGCCGGCTATTAATCTATTGTAGCGGGCGATCGAGCTTCTGAATCAATCAATCAATTTTAGATTTCAGATTTCAGATTTCAGATTTCTGTGAGATACCCGACTTTTTTAAGCAGTCAGGTATCTGGGGATTCTGTTTTTTTTGACCTAAAACAACTTTGTTCTATTTACTTTTAGAGTCAGAAACATCAGAAATCAAATCGTCTTTATCAACTTCTGGGACGAAATCAGGACGATCTTTGGACTCCCAACCGGGGGGGCGCTTGGAGTTGTACCAAGCGATGGAGCCGATACTAACGGCCGACACAAATCCCACAACAAGAACTGCGATCGGAGCCGTTAAGTTGACATCTGTCATGATAATTAAATCCTTATTTACGCTGCTTTGGTATAATTCTAAGTGCTAATGGCATTTTGTTAATATGTCTCAAGACTGAAAAAATGAGTAAATTGCAGCCATAATACTTAGAGATTGAAAGTGAAGGGCTAATTTTATGTCATTGTCGATCGCATTGTTGTTAGTCGCTAGTTTCGCCCTTGGTGCTTTGCCACTGACTCAATGGATGGTGCAAGCTCTTTTTGGCAAAGATTTAAGGGTTTTGGGCACGGGGAATGTTGGCGTGTCGGCTGCTTTCATTCACGGAGGCAAAGTTGCTGGAATCGTTGCGGTGTTAGCGGAAATTGCCAGAGGGATCGTACCAGTGTTGGCTGCGCGATTTTGGTTCCCGGATCAAAGGGCGATCGCACTTACTGTCTTAATTCCTCTAGTTGCAGGTAGATATGCGATCGCCCGTGGTGGAGGCGTGACCAATGCTGTTTGGGGTATTTTCGCATTTTCGCCGCCAGTGGCTATCACATCGGGCATTTCGGGCTTGCTGGTGTGGGGTTTGGCTGGCATAGGCGATCGGGCAAGGCTGTTTGCTACCCGTTGCGGATGTCTTTGTACTCCCATCTGGATTTGGGTGTGGCGGCAAAATGCAGCAGAATTTTTAGCAGCAACAGGATTAGCATTTTTACTCTTCACAATTAGTCTTCGTCAGGGTGATGATATGGCTTTATCTAAATCGCAAAAATTGCTTTCTCTCGATGACTCACTAGATGCCAAAGTCTGTGGCGACAAAGCCGCGAAATTGTCTCAACTAAAACGCGCTGGTTTTAATGTTCCTTCTGGCTGGATATTACCATCTTTGAAGGAAGAAGGAAGAGGGAAGAAGGAAGAAGGAAGAGGGAAGAAGGAAGAAAATGCCGATCGCCTTTTCAGCAATAATTCTGTAATCCAAAACATCAAAGCGAAAATCTCCAACCGCATAATTGTGCGCTCTTCGGCGGCGGGAGAAGATGGCGATATTAGTTCCGCCGCCGGACAATATCAAACCATTGGGCCTGTTTTGACTGAAGCAGAATTGCTCGACGGCATTAATTGCTGCCGCCAGTCTTATTGGACTTCCGAAGCTGTGGCTTACCGCCGCCAGCGACAACTCCCCGACACTCAAATGGCTGTCTTGATTCAGCCTTATATTGAAAGCCAAATTGCCGGAGTTATGTTCAGCCGCAATCCTTTAGATGGCGGTTCCCAAATCATTATTGAAGCTTTGCTGGGAGGTGCGGAATCTGTTGTCGGCGGACAATTTACTCCAGTTCATTTGGAAGTTGATTTTACTCAGCCTGAAACTTTAATACAAAATTTAAACGAACTTGAAATTAGTTCAATTATTGATAAACAAATTATAGCAGAATTAGTCAAACAAGCGCAAGCAATCGAAGCTTTTTTTCACGGAATTCCGCAGGATATTGAGTGGAGTTGGGATGGCGAAAAAGTTTGGATTTTGCAAAGCCGCCCGATTACAAATTTGCAGCCTTTTTGGACGCGTACTATTGCCGCTGAAGTGATTCCC
>PVWI01000119.1 GCA_003003725.1 filamentous cyanobacterium Phorm 6
TGCTAATCCAACGCAATTTTGTCCTTGGGCGGGGGCGGGTTTTACAAATAGTCTACGTCGGAAACCAAAAATATAATAAACCCGCCCCCGCCCAAGGACAAAATTGCGTTGGATTAGCAAGAACAGAATTTATAATTGTTAAGTTTCCATTCAATTAGTTTCCCCAGCGAGTGGGGAGGCTAATGTCGCGGCAAAACCCGCCAAAAAGTCTCAGTATGTTTCCATTCAATTAGTTTCCCCAGCGAGTGGGGAGTTGGGCCGCGTGAATACCATCCGTACAAAGTGTGGCTTCAGGAACTCAAGTTTCCATTCAATTAGTTTCCCCAGCGAGTGGGGAGTTGAAGTTTTCAACGCATTAGTTGAATTTTTCTACTCCGAGTTTCCATTCAATTAGTTTCCCCAGCGAGTGGGGAGTTGGGGTTTATGTCTGTCTATCTGATAAGGAAAATCAGTCAGTGTTTCCATTCAATTAGTTTCCCCAGCGAGTGGGGAGTTAGTTAATTGAAACTTACGACCTGAGTAAGTCGTTAAAAGGCTCAGTTAAAAAACAGCAGAGTTTCCATTCAATTAGTTTCCCCAGCGAGTGGGGAGTCTATGTACACTATCTCACCTATCAAAATTTTGGAGTTTCCATTCAATTAGTTTCCCCAGCGAGTGGGGAGGTTAAGCCTAAGACATTTATAGGGTTTTCTCACCCTAATCTGTTTCCATTCAATTAGTTTCCCCAGCGAGTGGGGAGAGCTTCATTATACACCCCATACAGCGCAATATGTCCAGAGGCCATTTGCGAGGACTCCCAAAAATCTCTCTAAAAACAAGCTGTCACCCACAAAAAAAATCTATGAAACCCTTACAGGGCAGTATATCGAAGGCTCGAACGAACTTCCGCCATCCCAGCGATTTTGTGCAGCCCTCGCAAAATTACCCGATCGCCCACAACCCCATCGACTAGATATAATAAAATCTGTCCCATTATCCGCACAAACTCCGTGACAGTCACACCCCTGCGTCTCACCACCGAAACCACCGCCCAACGCCCCGACTCCCTCGGCAGATTTGGCAAATTCGGCGGCAAATATGTCCCCGAAACCCTGATGCCGGCTTTATTTGAGCTAGAAGCCGCTTTCCACAAATACCGCAGCGCACCGGAATTTCAACAGGAACTTCAAGGATTACTCAAGGATTATGTCGGCCGCCCCAGCCCCTTATATTTCGCCGAACGCCTCACGGATCACTACGCTAAACCAGACGGGACTGGCGCGCAAATTTACCTCAAACGCGAAGACTTAAACCACACTGGTGCTCACAAAATTAACAATGCTTTGGCTCAAGCATTGCTCGCAAAACGCATGGGTAAACAGCGCGTAATTGCGGAAACTGGAGCCGGTCAACATGGCGTTGCTACGGCCACTGTTTGCGCTCGTTTCGGTTTGGATTGCGTTGTCTACATGGGCGTTCACGACATGGAAAGACAGGCCTTAAATGTGTTTAGAATGCGCTTGATGGGTGCCGAAGTGCGGCCGGTGGCGGCGGGTACGGGAACACTGAAAGATGCGACTTCTGAAGCGATTCGCGATTGGGTAACAAATGTTGAGACAACTCATTACATTCTCGGTTCGGTAGCGGGGCCCCATCCTTACCCGATGATGGTGCGCGATTTCCATGCGATTATCGGTCAAGAAACCCGTGTTCAGTGTCTAGAAAAGTGGAATGGTTTGCCGGATATTTTATTAGCTTGTGTGGGCGGCGGTTCTAATGCTATGGGTCTTTTCCATGAGTTTGTTGGGGAAGAAACTGTGCGATTAATTGGTGTTGAAGCGGCGGGCGAAGGTGTGGATACTGATAAACACGCTGCTACTTTGACAAAGGGAACTGTGGGTGTTCTGCACGGGGCGATGAGTTATTTGTTGCAAGATAATGAGGGCCAAGTGATTGAGCCGCATTCGATTAGTGCGGGTTTGGATTATCCTGGTGTGGGGCCAGAACATAGTTATTTGAAGGATGCTGGTAGGGCTGAATATTATAGTGTAACTGACCAGCAAGCTTTGGATGCTTTTCAACGGCTGTCGCAGTTGGAGGGGATTATTCCGGCTTTGGAAACTGCTCACGCGATCGCCTATTTGGAGACTCTATGCCCGCAGCTAACAGGCAGTCCGCGCATTGTGCTTAACTGTTCGGGGCGCGGTGACAAGGATGTACAGACGGTGGCGAAGGTTCTGAATCTAGTTTAGCGGAATTTTGGGCGATCGCTCTGTAGGAATGAGTAAGATTATGTCCGGTTAGAATAAGTACGATCGGTTTGATCGTTCGGACTTCAGTCCTTTCTTTTCATCGGCTTGTAGTGAGAACTTTAGTCGTCCCTTTTTAGCTGTGAGTTAATAAGGACTAAAGTCCTTACTACGAACCAGTTTTTTGATGAGTAATTAACTGGATCTTCGCTAACCATTAAGTTGATGTTTACCTCTGTATTATGTACAAACCTTTGATTTTAATGTCTCTAGGATTCCTAGCAATCCTACCTAATTGTACTCAACTCATTCCTACACAATCGCCACCACCAAATTTCATGAATACTAATATTGCTGCTACGACTTCAATTGCTGAGTTAGAAAAAGCTGTCAATCAACAGATTAATCAATACCGAGCATCTAAAAAGTTGCCGCCGCTGAGTGTCGATCCGCGAATTAGTCAGATTGCCAGAATTCACAGCGAAAATATGGCGAGTGGGAAAGTTAAATTTAGCCACGATGGATTTGACGGGCGGGCGAAAGCAATTACTGTTCCCTATCAAAGTGTAGCTGAAAATGTCGCTTACAACATGGGCTTCAGCGATCCAGTACGCAATGCTGTTGATGGTTGGATTAAAAGTGATGGCCACCGCAAGAATATCGAGAGTCAGTTTAATTTGACTGGCATTGGGATTGCCAAAAATGCGAAAGGGGAGTATTATTTTACTCAGCTTTTTGTTCGTAGTCGATAAGAACCCCCCCCCTACCCCCCCAAGGGGGGAAAAAGGAAGAAGGAAGAAGGAAGAAGGAAGAAATTAGCCCACAGTCAACAGCGAACAGTCAACAGTCAACAGTCAACAGTTACCAAGAATGGAATTTCCAGATTTTCAAGTGTGCGATGGTGATATTTCCGATGCTCTGTTATCTTATTATTTGACTGCGGAGGCGATCGCCGTTGATACCGAAACGATGGGTTTGATGCCGTGGCGCGATCGCTTGTGTTTGGTTCAGTTGTGCGATCCTGAAGGTAAAGTCGCAGTGGTGCGGATTGCCAAAGGCCAGACAGCAGCACCGAATTTGAAGAAGTTAATGGAAGCTGAGAATATTGAGAAAGTATTTCACTTTGCGCGCTTTGATATGGCAACAATGCGTTACAATCTAAGTATTGACATTGCACCAGTTTTCTGTACCAAATTAGCTAGTAAACTTGCGAGAACTTATACTAATAGACACGGACTGAAAGAGTTGATTTTAGAATTGGAAAAGGTAGAATTAAATAAAACTTCTCAAAGTTCTGACTGGGGAAATGCTACTAATCTTTCTGACGATCAACTAAATTATGCTGCTAATGATGTTCGCTATTTGTTGAGTGCTAAACAGAAGTTGACTATGATGTTGCAGCGAGAGGAACGTTGGGAAGTTGCACAGCAATGTTTTCAGTGTTTGCCAGTTTTTGTAAGTCTGGATTTATTGCAATACAAGGATGTTTTCGATCACGGATGATATTAATGCCGGGGGTGCATTTCAACGAGTGCAAATATATTTGTAGGGGTTCTCGCATTCCGGCAGTAAATCTCGGGTTCTCACTAATAAATCGTCTGCCGGAATGGGAGAGTCCTTACACTCGCCCTGATGCACCAAATGCCGGTTGCATCGGCATTGTTTAAACAGTTAACAGTTAAAAGTCAAGAGTCAACAGTCAACATCACCTGACGGTGGAACCGGAATTGATATTAATCAAGATTGTGTTGGTTCATTAAAGCTTCTATTTGATTGTCAACATTTCTGACAACTCTTTCCAAAGCCGGTAAACCTTCTAGTGGCATGGGAGCAAGTCGAGTTCGATCGCGAATTTGATGGACTTTTCGCTGCAATTCCTGAGCTAATCGTAGTGCATCCCGACTCAAACTAGACAACTGCTGCTGCTCATAAAACCTCAAAGCTGCTCCCCGCAACACTTGCAGCGTTGCTTCTTCGCCGCCGTTGGCCGGCATCACCCGCAAGCGCAATAATAAATGAGTTTCTTGATAAATTCGCTCGACTTCTACCTGTTGTATGTGTTCGACTCGACTCAGAGGCATATCTGTCAGCCGCTTTAACTCGTCGATAACGTCTTGAAACAATAGGGGTTCGATACCTTCGAGCATTGATTTCAAAACGCCGTCTTGACTCCAAAGAATTCGGCCTTCCAACTGCTGTCGCTCAAAAAACAGCCTACCGATACCTTCGAGCAATATTCTGCCGAGCAATTCTTGCAGCAGTTGGGGTGCGGGTAAAGTTGCCAAAACTTCGACAGGGCTTGACAAGTGCAAGGCCTCGATATTCAAAACCGATAGCTTTGAGGGCGTTGGGGAAACCTCTGCGACAGCGGGTTTGAACCGCTCGCGAGCAGCGGGAATGGAGGGTGCGGGCACAGACAGCAGCGTTTCTGCTTCAGCTACGGTGAAAGTTGCTGGTGCGGGTTTGGGTGTTGGGGCTGCTATGGTTTCTGTTTCTGTTTGACTCGGTTCTGTGAGCTGGCTCCCGTGTAGCAGGTATGCTGAGAGCATCGAGCGCTGAGTTTCCGTCGCAATTGGCTCCGTTGTAACTGAGCAATTCATGTAAGCTAAAATCCGCTGCACGTAGTCCAAGGCGGAGTCATCTTGCGCATCGACTACGCCCAATTTAAATAAATTGCCTTCTAAAGATAGAGGCAAAACTTGATAGTAAAGGCAGGCTTCAAAGGGGACAACTGTGTCGATTAGTTGAAATATTCGATCGGAGTCCATTGTAGCCACCGAGTCTGTTGAAGATGTATGTACCATTAGCTGTTTTATAGTCGGAAGCGCGATCGTTCCCAATGCACCAACCTGATGCGATAAATTTAAGTGCTGCAACTTCCCTGACGGAGCTAGTCATCTGAAAACCGGAAGCTTTTATGAAAAATATTCCATCTCAGAATTTACTCTCTTCTGTATTCCCGTCTCAAATTTTACCAAAAAATTGACAATTAGATAATGGCTAGCACACTATCGAGGAACGACGATCTTTTTAGGAAATGTCTAACGCCTGAGATTAGACATTTCCTAAAAAGCCTGTTTTGAACTGGCTAGGAGGGCCTGTTCCACAAGAATTATGGGAGATGTCTATTGATTCCCGTGGCTGGCAACGAGATAATTATGCGATCGATGCGCTAGTAATTATGGATGCAACACAACCGATGATTACGGGCAACCGCTTAATTGAGGATTGGTTAAAAAATCCTGAAAAGTCGATCGGGGATGCTAGTATCTTACCCTAAAGAGTTCACACAGATCATCCCCGATCGCGCTGGTGACGCTGCAAGCTGCGAGATCCCGATCGCACGCTGATTGTTTGATACAGATTTGATACAGTGTGCGATCGGGGGAAACTCGCAGCACTCTGTGACTTTAAGGGAATTGATTTGTAGCCCTAATTATCCAAAATGCTACCGCCCATTAACAGTTAGCAATTGCCCGCCACGCATTACCAATCTACTCGTTGCGGAGAGATTGAGCTGCTAAATAGAGTTTGCTCCACTCGCCGATGACTTGATTGGTTTTCAGCTTCAATTCAGAGGCGATCGTTTCTACACTTTTCCCTGCTTTCAGCGATTCTACCAACTGCCGCTGCACCGGGGTGAGTTCTTGTAAATATTGCTGCCACTGAGCCGGAGTCAAGCCCAAACTGTGTTCTTTGAGCGAAGTTTCTAGCCAGTTGGCGACCAATTCCGGTGCTTGTTTGACTGCAAAAACCCTGATTGCGTGGTAGCTGACTTTTTCTCGCAAGCGGTAAATTTGTTTGATTGGGACGTTCAAATCCTCAGCAATTGCCTCTTGGGAACGGCCTTGCAGGTAAAGTCGCAGCCACCGGGAAGCCAGCGGATCGACTTGGGTTTCTAAGTAATTCTCAAATTCTTGTTGGACAATTTGCCGCTGAGTTTGCTGTTCTTCCCAAGCTTGATTTTCTCGATACTCTGACATCGCCTCTGCGTCTAGCAGGCTAAGCGGTTCGTCTGTGTCGTCGGGCGTAATCTGTTCCGACACCAGCCGCACCCAGTCTCCGGCTGGGACTTGCGTCAATCCGCCCCGCTGGGAACGCCGCAGGTAGTTGACGAAGCGATACACCAGCAGTGGCTGGTTGCGAATCGGCCGCAAGCAGTATTCTTCTGTGCTTGCTAGCAGCAAAGCATTTCGCAGGCGTTTGTCTGTGGTGCATTCGGCAATCCAGGCGACTTGCTGCTGGAGATAGCGATCGGAATTAAGCATTTCCTGAATCACTTCTTGCAATACATCTACCGCACTCCGCTGTCTGTCGCGCGAGAGGGAAACCCACGCTTGGATTTTTTGTCGGAGCACCACCAAGCCGCCCAACCGCCCGATCAAGTTGCGGTAAGCTCTTTCGGGCGCTACTCCGAGATACCGCTGCTTCAAAATTCGATATAAAAAGTCGATCGCCCCAGAGGCGACGTTAAATTGAGTCGGATTGAGAGAGTCAAATCTTTCGGGCTTGTCTCCCAACAGCCAGCGGACAACACTCTCGCGAGTGCTAGAATTTTCGTCCGGGCAATCTTTTTCGAGTCGAGACTTCCAATCTTGTGCTAGTCTTTCCGCCAAGGTCATGGGCTGTTGAAAATATTGTCTTTCACACCCGATTCTACGTGGTATGCTCAACTTTTGAGTATTTTTGAGATATACGATTGTCCGATCGGATAAATTACCCTTAGACATCTCCTAAAAAGCCTGTTTTGAACTGGCTATGAGGGCCTGTTCCACAAGAATTATGGGAGATATCCCTTAAATTACCCTAAACAAAATTCCCCTACGGTGCGATATGGCTAACTTTTTATTAGAACTCGGTACAGAAGAACTGCCCGCGTCTTTTGTCAAAGAGGGCGCCCAACAATGGCAGCGACTCGTGCCTGCCACTCTTTCGGAACAGTTCTTGACAAATGAATCAATTCATGTATACGCTACTCCGCGCCGTCTGGCTGTTCTGATCGAAGGATTGCCACTTCAGCAATTAGACAGAGAAGAAGAGGTAAAAGGGCCACCTGCGAGTTCGGCTTTTAAAGATGGCAAACCAACGAAAGCAGCGGAAGGTTTTGCGAAAAAACAGGGCGTAGAAATTGATGCTTTGGAAATTCGCGCTACAGATAAAGGCGATTTTGTGTTTGTACTGAAAAAGATTCCGGGGCGGATGAGTGCGGATATTTTGGCTGAACTTGTGCCACTGTGGATTAGCAAATTGGAAGGTAAGAGGTTCATGCGCTGGGCTGACGGGGATTTGAAGTTTCCTCGCCCAATTCGATCGATCGTGGCGTTACTTGATGATACGGTACTGCCAATTACATTAGTCAGCGGTTCGGATACCATCAAGAGCGATCGCATTTCCCAAGCACATCGGGTGTTATACACCGCCCCTACACCCCCCCTTAGCAAGGGGGGGACATCGCTTCCTACACCCCCCCTTAGCAAGGGGGGGACGGGGGGGGTTTCCATTCCCCAAGCCGAGGATTATGTCGAGTGTCTGCGGGCTGCTTACGTGGAGGTCGATCGAGCGCAGCGCAAAACTCAAATTAAAGCCCAAGTAGAAGCCGCAGCCACAAAACAAGGCGGTTATGCAGATATTACCGACGACTTGTTAGAAGAAGTTACTGATTTGGTAGAATGGCCGAATGCAGTAGTCGGCAAATTTGACGACGAATTTTTGATGTTGCCACCGGAAGTAATCACCACAATTATTGTCACCAACCAGCGGTATTTTCCAATTCTCAAAAATCCTGATTTCCCCGAATTGTTGCCATATTTCATTACAATTTCCAACGGCGATCCGGCTAAATCGGCGATTATTGCCGCCGGGAACGAGCGAGTTGTGCGCGCGAGATTGGCAGACGGTCAGTTTTTCTACAAAGCAGACTTGGCAAAGCCTCTAGAGGATTATTTACCCAAATTGGAGACGGTCACTTTTCAGGAAGATTTGGGTACAGTGAGGGAAAAGGTCGATCGGCTGTGCAAAATTGCCAATTTAATTGTAAATCAACTGGAACTAACCGCAGAAGAAAATTTACACATAGCAAGAGCAGCCTTACTTTGCAAAGCCGATCTTGTAACCCAAATGGTTTACGAACTTCCCGAAATGCAAGGAATTATGGGACAGAAATATGCCTTAGCTAGTGGCGAATCGGAAGCAGTAGCCACAGCGATTTTTGAGCATTATTTGCCCAAAGGTGCGGGCGACAATTTGCCGCAAACTCTGACAGGCCAAGTTGTTGGAATTTCAGACAAATTAGATACTTTAGTCAGCATCTTCGGATTAGGAATGCTGCCGACTGGTTCCTCCGATCCCTTTGCTTTGCGGCGCGCAGCCAATGCGATAGTTAACATTATCTGGGCGGCTCAGTTGCCAGTCAATTTGCACCAGTTACTCGCAGAAGTTGTCGCCAAATTTACCGCAGCGCGCCCCGAAACATCGGCGGAATTGCTATCGCAGTTATCCGAGTTTTTCCTGCAAAGAATTCGGACTTTGCTGCAAGAAGAAAAGAATATAGATTACGATTTGGTGAATGCAGTTTTGGGAGAAAATGACCCAGAATATACGGAACGAGCATTGCGAGATTTGTTGGATGCTTTGGAAAGAGCGCTTTTCTTGCAGCAAATCCGCAATAACAATACATTGGATATGATTTACGAAACAGTCAATCGTTCAACTCGTTTGGCGGCTCAAGGAGATTTGGATAAAGTTGAATTGGAACCGAAAACTGTCGTGAAACCAGAGTTATTTCAAAAGTCGTCCGAACCAGCTTTCTATGATGCTTTAGTGCAGTTAGTTCCGCAAACTCAGTTATCGAAGCAAACTCGTAATTATCAGCTATTGGTAGATAGTTTGACGGAAATTGCTCCGACTGTTAGCAACTTTTTTGACGGGCCAGATAGCGTTTTGGTGATGGATGCTGACTCGGGAATTAAGCGCAATCGCTTGAATTTACTGGGGTTGCTGCGGAATCACGCGCGGGTGTTGGCTGACTTTGGGGCAATCGTCAATCGATTTTAGATTTTGGATTTTGGATTTTAGATTACCGCCAAAGGTTTTGATGTAATATCAAATCCATTAGCATAGGAAACATTCATTTCTCTCTTCTCCTCCTCTGTGCCCTCTGCGCCCTCTGCGGTTAAATCATCCAGAAAAAACCGTAACCGATATAAAAGGAAAAAACCAGGGAAATTCGCTCCATCACACACATAACGTATGCCGATAGCTCATATCATTGGATTAGGAAAATCAGGAATTAGTGCTGCAAGACTGCTCAAACGCGAAGGATGGGAAGTAACATTGAGCGATCGCTCATCTTCCCCAAATTTGCTCGAACAGCAACAGGAACTCACTAGCGAAGGAATTGCAGTTGAATTAGGTAAATCTTTTGAACCTCACAAATCTCTAGAATTAATAGTAGTAAGTCCGGGCGTTCCCTGGGACAGTCCAGCATTACTAAAAGCCAGAGAGTTAGGCATTGAAACAATCGGAGAAATGGCTCTCGCGTGGCGTTACCTCAAATCTCCTTGGGTGGGAATTACCGGAACTAATGGCAAAACTACAACTACTGCTTTAATTGCAGCAATTTTTGCAGAGGCCGGGCTTTATGCTCCCGCTTGCGGCAATATTGGCTATGCTGCGTGCGAGTTAGCTTTGGCTGAGAAACCGCCGGATTGGGTAATCGCAGAAATTAGCAGCTATCAGATAGAATCATCGCCGTCTGTGGCGCCACGAATCGGAGTTTTGACGACTTTGACACCGGATCACCTCAGCCGCCACAAAACTTTAGAAAATTACTACAACATTAAAGCGCATTTGCTGAAAAAGTCAGAATTGCAAATCATCAACGGCGACGATCCTGCTTTGCGGCAGCAAGGACTTGACTTTTGGCCTGATGCGTGTTGGACGAGTGTTAAAGGTGAAAAAGATTTGTTGGGAAAACGCGCTTTTGGAGCGTACATCGAAGACGGTTGGGTAATCGCTCAAAGCGAGAAAATTCTGCCGGCTTCGTCTTTGCGGATGGTGGGAGAACACAATTTGCAAAATTTGTTAGTGGCGGTAGCGGCGGCGAATTTGGCGGGGATAGATAAAAGTGCGATCGCCCAAGCCATTGCCAAATTCCCCGGAGTAGCGCATCGGCTCGAACACATCGGCACCTGGGAAGGCATAGATTTCATCAACGACAGCAAAGCGACTAATTATGACGCCGCCCAAGTCGGGTTAGCTTCTGTCAGCGCCCCGCTGATTTTAATAGCAGGTGGTGATGCAAAAGAAGGTGACGATCGCGCTTGGATTGATACAATCAAGGCCAAAGCTGTGGGAGTGCTGTTAATTGGGGATGCGGCAGGTATTTTTAGCGATCGGCTAAAACAAGCAAATTACAATTCTTGGGAAATAGTCGAAACAATGGAAAGAGCAATTCCGAGAGCCGCAGAATTAGGCAAACAAAACCATGCAAAAGTTGTGTTGCTTTCACCAGCCTGCGCTAGCTTCGATCAATACCAAAACTTCGAGCAGCGGGGCGATCATTTCCGTCAATTGTGTCTCGAAACCCTAGCCCAAAAGTAGGGCTAGATATAGATTATCCCTGAGAAAAATCAGGCTTTTGTAGGGGTAGGCACGGGACACTACCCCCTACACTTGTTGAACCAAGCATATTGTGCTATCATTAATTCAGCCTAATTAGCGTTGTCAGATTTTCATGCAGTTTGAGTGGAATGAAGCGAAGAATCTAGATAATATTCGCAAACATGACATTGATTTCGTAGATGTCCCTGAGATGTTTGATAGTCCAATGCTAATTGAGCTAGACAATCGTTTTGATTACGGCGAAGACCGTTGGTTCGGTATCGGTTTCCTCGGTAACGGCATCGCGGTTGTTGTTTGGACAGAACGGCAGAATGACCTGATTCGGATCATTTCAGCACGAAGGGCAAATAGATATGAGCGCCAAAAACTTGAGCAATACCTCTCGTACTAATTGGGAAGCATTGGAGAAGATGGAAGATGAAGGGATTGATTACTCTGACATTCCACCGTTGACGGCAGAGTTTTTTGAACACGCTACTTTAAGAATTCCTGCACCTCAAGCACAGCGATTAGTTCAAATTGATCCAGATATCTTGCAGTGGTTCCAAGATCAAACCGGAGAACATAGAGCTTTAATTAACTCGGTTTTACGTCGCTATATAGAAGGCAGTAGTGAGCATTCATCAGTATAAAACAATACGCTTGGGTTGACAAGATAATTGCTCCGGGCGCATTTCACAAAGATTGAGAAGTAACCTAGTCTCTGCGGTTACTCTCGCGTAGTGCAATGACAAATAATGTTAACCCAAGCGTATTGATATATGACTATGTTTGACCTTAAGTTGACACACCTTCGGCGAAGCGTAGAGGAGGGAATGCCATTTCCGGTGTGGGTTCCCGCAACTTTATAGATATGCCAGCCATCAAATACTCTTCCAAATCTCCTTAATTCTCGCCTGTTGTTCCCATTCTAGCTCATCAAAAACTAGCATTATTTCCTCATGAGTGTAATCAATAATGATGGCGGCTAATTCACCGACAGTTTCCGCTGCCAGCATTGCTACTTTCAATTTAGTCATTAGTTCTTTATCCATTAACACTAAAACTTTAATCTTGACCTCACTTTTATTTTAAATGTACCTGCACATCTCTTGAATTCTTGCATTCAAACTGGCAATTTGAGCCGTATTTACTCTCTCAAAATATCGCGAGGATATTTCAAATTTTGGACTGCAAATCTGAGAGCGCAAATTTTCATCAATCTCCAAAATGTTGCCTTCGGAAGCGACAGTTTTTCGCAACAAAATTGCAATTTCCCTTTCCAGTAGGCGATTTCCTTGCTCAAAGAAATCTTGAGAGTTAGAACGAAACAAACCGCTATTGATTTGCCCAATTGGGTTAGGTGTCAGCGATTGAGCCGAGACAGCAACGGGAAATACAAAAAAGGATGCTGCTAGCAAAAAGCTAGGAATTATTGGCTTGAGAATGCTGTTCATAACTGTCGGGAGGAGTTTTTACCTCTGTTGGTTTCTCGTCTTCTGACTCGCTTGCTAATTCATCTTCTAGTTCAAGTTTTTCTTGCCACTCAGTAAGCTGTTGAAAAAGTTGCTGGTTAATTTGAAATACGGGTTTGTTGGTTTCTGACATATTGACTCCTGAAGATTTTGGAAAGAGTTAAATTTATTAGTAAGGTGCGCACTGCGCACCCTACTAATATTAGTTATAGCTGTAAAACTTTTACCAGCGACATGATGATGCCAATCAAGGAACCGCCCAGCAAAGTTAAAGTAGCTAAGGTACTAATGCCAAATCCTGCGGCTCGTTTTTCCGCCGCTTGATAGTAACCCCAAGCAAACAAAATGCGTCCAACTATCCAAACTGCGCCGATACCGGCGGCCCAAATTGGGCTAACAAATTGCGAAAACAGCCACAGCGAGGGCAAAAAGAGAATCATTTGCTCTAAGGTGTTTTGCTGAACTCGCACTACTCGCTCAAAGTCTGGGTTTCCTGTCATTTGTGGGGGAGAAACTTTGTATTTGAATCTGGCTCTGCCGACGTTGATGGTAACAACGAAGTAGAGAATTAATGCTGAAACAGTTATTAGACTAGGCCAAAGTGTAGCGTTGGTTTCTGCGAGCATGATTTGGTATTCTTGTGGTTAGATTAGATATATTGATTGTCACCGAATTTGATATCATTGCAGTTCGATCGTTCGGACTTCAGTCCTTTTCCCTTTGTCTGAAGAAGGACTAAAGTCCGAACGATCGAACCTGTCTGAAGAAGGACTAAAGTCCGAACGATCGAACCTGTTTTACGCTATCTCCCAGCTCAATGCAGCAATTCTTCTAGTTTTTGCTGGTTCCACAGATACTGATAAAGCCCTGTTTGCCCTACTAATTCTTTGTGGCTTCCTACTTGCACTATTTCTCCTTTTTCCATGACGAAAATGCGATCGGCAGTAGCAGCAGCGGACATCTGATGCGAGATGAATATTACGGTTTTGCGATCGGTTCCGGTTGCTAAGTTGTGCAAGATATCGCTAGCAGTTTGATTGTCCACGCTGGAAAGAGCGTCATCCAAAATTAGCACGGGAGCGTCAACTAATAATGCCCTAGCTAAGGCTGTCCGCTGTCGTTGTCCGCCAGATAGTGTGATACCACGCTCGCCGACAACTGTTTTGTACTCTTGTGGAAAGTTGAGGATTTCGGGGTGGATTTGCGCTTGTTTGGCTGCTGCTTCAACCTCTGGTTGTTCTGCTAAGGGATTGCCGTAGCGGATGTTATTTTTGATGCTAGTACCGAACAAGAAGCTTTCTTGGGGCACGTAGGCGATCGCCCCGCGCAATTCCTTCAATTTGACTTCGGTAATATCCTGTCCGTCAATAAATAGCTGACTCGGAGCGACATTTAGCAAGCGCGGCAGCGCATTGGCTAAGGTTGATTTTCCCGCTCCGATCGCGCCAACAATTGCGACAGTCTCTCCCGGCTTTATGGTAAAATTAACATCCTTGAGCGCGGGTGTTTTAGCGCCGGGATAGGTATAAGTCAAATGGCGGGCTGCAATGGAGCCGATTACTGGAGTTGGCAGTTCAACTGCATCGGCAGCATCCTTAATTTTTGGTTCTACCGTCAAAATTGCTTCGATGCGATCGACACTGACTTCTCCTCGCTGGTAAGCAGTAATTGTGAAACCCAACAGCGCTGTCGGAAACACTAAACGCTCGACATAAATCAGCAGCGCCACAAAATCGCCAATGCTAATGTCGCCCTTGGCAATTGCTCCGCCACCAGCAGAAAGCAGCACCAGCAAACTGATGCTTGCCAAACCGCCCAGCAGCGGAAAAATAAAGTTTCTAGTTTGTGCTAATTCCAAATTGGCATCCAGCAATTTTTTGTTGCAATCAGCAAAAGCGCGGCGTTCGTTTTCTTCTTGGGCGTAGATTTTAATTACGGAAATCCCGCTCATATCCTCTTGAATTAAGTCGCTCATCGCCGATAGTTCTTCTTGCACGTCTAACTGCTGGATGCGAAGTTTGTCGCTAAATAACTGTACCAAAACCAGCATTAAAGGATAAACTGCGATCGCCAACAATGTCAACCGTACATCAATCCCCAACATCACCGGCAAACTCAAAGCATAGGCAAATGCCGTATTCGCCAAACTCAGCACCGCAAACCCCACCAAGCGGCGAATATTGTCTAAATCGGAAGTAGCGCGGTTAATTAAATCTCCTACCGTATTGGTGGCAAAATAAGACGGTTCTAATGTTAATAAATGATTAAATATTTGCTGTTTGAGGTCAAATTCTACTTGACGCCCGACGCCAAACAGCAGAATCCGCGACACCATCCGAATCACCCACATAATTGAGGCGAGGAGCAGAATCAGCAGCACGTAGTTGAAAACTTGGTCAAATTTAGTCGCTATTTGGAGAGTGTCAACTGAATTCCGAATCAGTAGGGGAATGTAAACGCCTACAGCATTGACAATTAATAGCGAAAAAATGCCCCAAAATGTGGGTTTCCAGTGCGGGCGCATATAAGAGCCGAGTTTTTGCAGTCGAGAATAACGAGCCATAGGTATAACAGTTGACAGTTGACAGTTGACAGTTGACAGTTAGTACCCGAATTTAACCGTTGATGCGTATAGCAGTTGACAGTTGACAGTTAGTACCCGAATTTAACCGTTGATGCGTATAGCAGTTGACAGTTGACAGTTGACAGGGGGCACTCCAATATCCGATCGGGCGATATGTCACAAACCACATTATATCTATGAGGACACGGCAGTGCCGTGTCCCTACAGCGGGTATGTAGGGACACGGCTTTTGGAGTGTCCTGGGCCACCGTTGGGGCGCGCCCTTTTCTCCAATCCGCCCTCGCTATCCCCCGCACAGTTGAGGCGCGATACAAACTAAAGTCGATCGACTTAGCACTCAGCCTCAGAGAGTGCTAAATTTGCTAATGTAAGCGAAAGGAGACAAACATGACAAAAATAGTTGCATTTGGCGACAAATCTCGACGGGCACTCGAACGCGGCGTAAATCAACTCGCCGATGCTGTCCGCATCACCTTGGGCCCCAAAGGCCGAAACGTCCTATTGGAAAAGAAATTCGGCGCTCCGCAAATCGTTAACGATGGTATCACCGTTGCTAGGGAAATTGAACTCGAAGATCCTCTAGAAAATGCTGGCGCTCGCTTAATTCAAGAAGTCGCTTCCAAAACTAAAGATATCGCAGGCGACGGCACTACAACCGCCACGGTGATCGCTCAATCACTGATCCGCGAAGGTTTGAAGAATGTCGCAGCAGGCGCAAATCCAGTCGCGCTACGCCGAGGGATTGAAAAAACGATCGCCCACTTGGTGCTAGAAATCGAAAAATTGGCGAAACCCGTCGAAGGATCTGCCATTGCTCAGGTCGCCACTATCTCCGCCGGTAACGACGAAGAAGTTGGCCAAATGATTTTTCAAGCAATGGAAAAAGTCACTAAAGACGGCGTAATTACTGTAGAAGAGTCGAAGTCTCTGACCACAGAATTGGAAGTTGTCGAAGGGATGCAGTACGATCGCGGATATCTTTCGCCGTATTTCGTTACCAACACCGATCGCATGGAAGTTGAGTATGAAAACGCTCGCCTCCTGATTACCGACAAAAAAATTAGTTCCATTCAAGAACTAATCCCAATTCTCGAAAAAGTTGCTCGCACCGGTCAAGCGCTGATCATTATCGCCGAAGATATTGAAGGCGAAGCTTTGGCAACTTTGGTGATCAACAAAGCGCGTGGCGTATTGAACATCGCAGCAACCAAATCTCCCGGATTTGGCGAGCGACGCAAAGCTATGCTTCAAGATATCGCCGTTCTCACCGGCGGCCAACTGATTTCCGAAGAAGTCGGACTCAGCATCGATACCGCAACCCTAGAAATGCTCGGTACCGCCCGCAAAATTACGATCGACAAAGAAAACACGATCATTGTTTCTGGCGACGAACACAAAGCAGACGTACTATCACGGATCGAGCAAATCCGCAAGCAGCTAGAAGCGACGGATTCCGACTACGATAAGGAAAAATTGACCGAACGCATTGCCAAACTCGCTGGCGGTATCGCTGTAATTAAAGTCGGCGCAGCTACCGAAACCGAGCTCAAAGACCGCAAATTGCGCATTGAAGATGCTCTCAACGCTACTAAAGCTGCTGTGGAAGAAGGTATCGTCGCCGGAGGCGGTACGACGCTGATTTACCTGATTACCAAGATAGATGCGATCAGAAGCACTTTAGACGCTGAAGAGCAAGTAGGCGCTGATTTGGTTGCGAAAGCTTTGGAAGCACCTTTGCGTCAAATCGCTGATAATGCGGGCGTGGAAGGTTCGATCGCGATCGAGCGAGTGCGTGATAGCAACAAGTTAAACTTTGGCTACAACGCTCTCACCGACGTGTACGAAGATATGATTGCCGCTGGGATTATTGATCCGGCTAAGGTTGTGCGATCGGCTTTGCAGAATGCCGGTTCCATTGCTGGCATGGTTTTGACCACTGAAGCTGTGATTGTCGAAAAACCCGAGAAGAAAAAAGCAGGCGGCGACATGGGCGACATGGGCGGCATGGGCGGCATGGGCGGCATGGGCGGCATGGGTGGCATGGGCGGCATGGGCGGCATGGGCGGCATGGGCGGCATGGGCGGCATGATGTAGTCATCAGTCATTAGTCATTAGTCATTAGTCATTAGTCATTAGTCATTAGTCATTAGTGATGAGTTTGCAGCTAAAAACTGCCTGGTGACTGCTGGCTTTTGAGACAAAAAAGCCGTCTGTAACGCCTGTAGGGTGCGCACTGCGCACCTTACGCTATTGATAAACTAAGATTTTTCCCAGAAACCGCGTCTTTCCCCCTCTCCCCATCTCCCCCTCCTTTTTGTATCCGATGCGTCTTGTTAAAAAAAAGTGCATCTGCTCTAATTAAGTTATATTCAGAAAAATACTATTTCCTGAAAAATTTTGTATTATGGGGAACTGCGCCGAAAATTGCACCGGGAAGCGCAGCCGTAAAATGCGAAAAAATATTTGAGTGAGTTAAACTAACTTTAGGAAAAATTTAGAGCTTAACTTGCAAGCGATCAAAAAATACCCATGCAGGAAGTTATCAACTCGTTACAGTCTCTTTTCTCTAACTCTGTTGATGCTTTCCTAGAGTGCGATCGACAGCAAAAGTATCTATCGATCAATCCTATTGCTGCTGCTTGGATGGGACTTGAAGCTGCTGAAGTAGTCAACAAAACTAATCAGGAGTTATTGAAATTATATCCCAATAATCCGGCTCTCAAAAATATCATCTCGCAAATTAATTCTTGCTTGCAACAAGTATTTATCACAGGCGAAAAAAAGCTGGCAATTCACGAGGTGACAGCAGCAGACGGCGGGATTAAAATTTACGAAACGGCTTACACGCCAGCGGTGGATGCCTCTACCAAGCAGATGCGAGTTTTGGGTGTTGGTAGAGATATCACCAGGCATTATCGCTGGCAGCAAGAGAAAACTCAGCAGTTGCGCCGATCGAACCATTTACTGTGGTTGAATGCAGCTAACAGTCCCCTGGCAATGGTAGGCTGGGATGAAAATTTCCGGATCGTTCAGTGGTCGAAACGCGCCCAAGAAATCTTTGGCTGGACATCTGATGATATGCTGGGCAAGCAGTTCGGCGATTTGGATTTGGTTTGTGAGGAAGATAGAGAGGCTGTAAGTGCGATCGAACTTGAACTAGCCTCCGGCAACGGCAATACTTCAATTAATCAAAATAAAACTAAAAGCGGACAAGTCATTTGGTGTCGCTGGTTTAACTCGATTATTCGCAGCGGCGATACTTTTACCGTGCTTTCTTTGGTGGAAGATATCACCGATCGCAAACGGTTGGAAGCAGAAAAAGCCCAAGCTTCTCGCCTCACAGCAA
>PVWI01000120.1 GCA_003003725.1 filamentous cyanobacterium Phorm 6
CAGTTGAGTGCGAAGTTTTTAGGCAGGGGATTTAAGCCCCTGCCTAAAAACAATCAAGCTAAAGGTGGGGGATTAAATCCCCTGTGATGCAGGTTAAGTAATCCAAAATTAAGTCAGTAGTCGTAGGGTGCGTCGCCCTAAAAAAATCCCCAACAAATATCGACAATCTTATAGTGACGCACCTAATACCATTTATCGAACATTGTGCTAGAAAACAAGTGTTGGCTTTGTTCCCACGGGCCCGAAGTGTAAGGTGCGTCGCCTCCAGATTGTCGATTGAATTTAGGGATTGTTTACGGCGACACACCCTACGACTTTTTAATTTTATACGGGCTATTTTAATTTAATACGGGAGATATAGTGGGAGCAAGAGAGCGAATACAGCAAGATTTGGCAGGACTCGAAGAGGCTTTAGCAGCCTTGACTTTGGAGTTTCACAGTACCTACGAGAGTTATTTAACTGCGTTGGGACAAGCGGTGCGGCAGCAATTAATTTTGGCTTGCTATCACCTTTGCACTCAAGCGGTGCCTGAGTCGTTTCTCAAGTTGTCCTTCGACGGGCGGCAAAAAATGCAGCAGTCTGTAAGGCTTTTGGCTGTGGCATCTGAAGAAAAATTGCGATCGCTGGCGACTGAATCAGAAGCAGAAGAGGAAGAAATAGAGGAAGACGAATTCGAGGAAGATGAAATAGAGGAAGATGAATTCGAGGAAGATGAATTCGACGAAGAAATAGAAACAGAGGAAGAAACAGAGGAAGAAACAGAGGAAGAAACAGAGGAAGAAACAGAGGAAAAAAACGAATTTTCCGCCATGAACTACGAATTACCAACGAAAAATCACCAGTTACCAATTCCTACTAATTCCCCAGAAAGTTTAGCGCGCTGGCAACATAGTATTGAAAAGTCGATCGCCCATAATATCAAGCTGCTTTCTCGCGACACCAACCGCTTGCTGCAACAGTCGGGAATCTTGGCCAGTCAATTGCCAGAACCTGTTCTCGAAGCTGCTTCTGGTGCTGAATCGTCCAGCGACAGCGTTGCGGGGCCGCCTAATTTATTAAACATAGTCATTGAAACCGATAGTTCCTCAGCCCCGCGAAACTTGGCAGAAACATCGCATCCTAAACCTCTGCGCATCACAGCGATTAAACTGCGTCTGTCAGAAATAGAGTTTGCCGATGCGGGAAGCTCGGCTTGGCGTCAGCAAATTCGCAACATCTCTGCAAAGTTGAACTCCCTCGGTCGCGATTACCAGAAAAAACAGCGGGAAATGGCCGTGGTGGAGGCTGAGTCGGCTTGGCGATCGAGTTGGTTTGAAGATTGATTGAAGGAAGAAGGAAGAAGGAAGAAGGAAGAAGGAAGAAGTAAGAAGGAAGACGAAAAAGGAAAGTTCGGTAACGAGGAAAGTAGGGGATTTAACGGATTTAACGGATTTGACGGATTTAACGGCTGCAAGTTGAGGGGAAAACGCCAAAATTTTACGGTATTGAGAAACTGGGTTGATTAGAGAAACTGGGTTTCTCAGTTCTCGGTGCTATACTTTTTTTGGTAGGGGCTCTTTTAAAAAAAGTTATGGCAACCGCCAAGACTGTAACAACGTTCTTAATTGCTGAAACATAGGCTTTTACTCTTTCTTCCTTCTTCCCTCTTCCCTCTTCCCTCTTCCCTCTTCCTTCTTCCCTCTTCCTTCTTCCCTCTTCCTTCTTCCCTCTTCCTTCTTCCCTCTTCCTTCTTCCTTCTTTTATAAATTTATATGACTATCGATCGACCAGAATGGCAGCGATTGCAAAAAGCTCTTTCAGTAGAAGCCGATCGCGGATTTAACGACCTCCAAGGCAGTCAATATCGTTTCAGCGAGTTTCTGGGCCTCAGTTTGAGGCAGTTGGCAGGTGCTGTGACGGGTTCTTCGCGCGATCGAGCTAGACAACTAGCTGCTGAATTTGACATCTACCCTCAGAAGGATCTCGAAGGGCGCCAACATTCGATCGCCATTACAGTCAGTTTCCTCAGACAAATGGAGCAAGTTTGGGAAGAACCAGCGACACAAGTCAGATCCACAAACTCCTCCGAGCCAAGCACTCCAGCCGTTTCCGTTCCTCGCACAGCACCCCTGAGTACAGCACCCCCAGCAGCCAGTCTAACTCTTGACCAACCGTTAACGCGCGTGACCGGCATCGGCCCCGCCAACGGCAACCGCTTGCTAAAACTCGGTTTAGACACCGTATACGACCTGCTTTACTACTATCCCCGCAACCACATCGACTATGCAAAGCAAGTACGAATTCGCGAACTTGTAGCCGGGGAAACTGTCACTTTAATCGCCGAAGTTAAGCGCTGCAATTGCTTTTCTAGCCCGAAGAATAAGAAATTAACCATATTAGAAGTAATTTTAAAAGACAGTACCGGAGAAATAAAAATTAGTCGCTTTTTTGCCGGGCCTCGGTACAGCAATCGCGGCTGGCAAGAATTCAAAAAGCGCGAGTATTGTACTGGTGCGGTGCTCGCAGCTTCCGGGTTGGTGAAGCAGGGTAAATATGGCATTACTTTAGACAATCCTGAGTTAGAAGTATTAGATGACTCCGGCGGTGCGATCGAATCTATGAAAGTCGGCCGCCTGATTCCTGTTTATCCGCTGACGGAAGGTGTGGATGCGGGTTCCGTGAGGCGATCGATCTTAGCTGCAATGCCGGCCGCGAAACTGTTGCCAGAATCGCTACCGGATGATTTGCGCGAGCGTTACGGGTTAATGGGTTTAGCCGATGCCGTGACAAATATTCACTTCCCGCTCGATCGTGATTGTCTATCCGCCGCCCGTCGCCGCTTAGTTTTTGACGAATTTTTCTACCTACAATTAGGGCTGTTAAAGCGCCGCCAAACCCAAAGAAAAGCTCAAGCTAGCGCCGTCATCCTTCCTAGCGGCAAATTGATCGAACATTTTTATGAAATATTGCCTTTTGCGATGACGAATGCTCAAGAAAGAGTAATTAACGACATCCTCAACGATTTAGCTTCGCCGCAACCGATGAACAGATTAGTGCAAGGCGATGTCGGTGCGGGCAAAACTGTAGTCGCCGTAGTCGCAATGCTAGCAGCAATTCAATCCGGTTATCAAGCCGCTTTAATGGCACCAACAGAAGTTTTAGCAGAACAACATTACCGGAAATTGGTAGGTTGGTTTAATTTGATGCACTTGTCAGTCGAACTGTTAACTGGTTCGACAAAGGTAGCAAAGCGCCGAGAAATTCACAGCCAGTTAGAAACCGGAGAATTACCAGTTTTAGTGGGAACTCACGCGCTGATTCAAGATACGGTGAATTTCCATAAACTGGGTTTGGCAGTAATTGATGAACAGCACAGATTCGGCGTGCAGCAGCGCGCTAAATTACAGCAAAAAGGTGAATCTCCACACGTTTTGACGATGACGGCAACTCCCATTCCTCGGACGCTGGCACTGACGCTGCACGGCGATTTAGACGTGAGTCAAATTGATGAACTTCCCCCCGGTAGGCAGGCGATTCAAACGACTGTTCTGTCGGCAAAAGAACGCAGCCAAGCTTATGATTTGATTCGGCGGGAAGTGGCGAGCGGGCATCAGGTTTATGTGGTGCTGCCGCTGGTTGAGGAGTCGGAAAAGTTGGATGTGCGATCGGCAATTGAGGAAAAAGAGAAACTCGAAAAAAATATATTTCCTGAATTTAAGGTGGGTTTGCTCCACGGCAGGATGAGCAGTGCTGACAAAGATGAGGCAATTACTAAGTTTCGGGACAAAGAAACTGATATTTTAGTATCTACTACTGTGGTGGAAGTCGGAGTCGATGTGCCGAATGCAACGGTAATGATGATTGAAAATTCGGAGCGTTTTGGACTGTCGCAATTGCACCAGTTACGGGGGCGAGTTGGTCGGGGAAAAAGCCGTTCTTATTGTTTGTTGATGCCTGGTTCCAAGACTGCGGAAGCTATGCAGAGAATGAAGGTTTTAGAACAATCTCAAGATGGCTTTTTCATTGCAGAAATGGATATGAGATTGCGCGGGCCTGGTCAGGTTTTGGGAATGCGGCAGTCGGGTTTACCTGACTTTGCTTTGGCGAGTTTGGTGGAGGATCAGGAGGTTTTGGAGTTGGCGAGGGCGGCGGCTCAAATGGTAATTGAGAGTGATGAAAGTTTGAATCAGTGGCCGGTGGTTCGGGATGAATTGGATCGGAGATATCGGCGGATGATGAGTGGCTCGATTTTGACTTAGATAGTTCTGGACGCAGCAATTGGGTTTGGATGGCAGGGCTTACTCAATTGCGGGCCAAGAAACAGGTTTATTCAACTACGACAAAATAGGTTTGTAGTGAGGACTTTAGTCCGCATCATTTTTTGCGGACTAAAGTCCTCACTACAAACCAGAGCGAGAAAAGTATAAAATGTCGGTTTATGATGATACAAACTCCGCCATTTTATGGTATGTTAAATGGACTAACATCAGGCATGAATGTCAGAAATCAGGTTTCTTGTGACAAACTCACGTAAAATCTTCTATTTTTTGTCAAGAAACCCGCTTTATAAGCTTTTGCTGAGAATGGTGCAAAAAATCAAGTTGAGCGAAGGGTTACGCAGATGAATTCGTTGGGTGTGAGTGCCTCAGCCCAACCTACTTTGTGAGAGGATTTTGCCCTAGCTCTAGGGCATTTTTATGAGTTGTAAGGATTCCCGCACTTATTCACCCAAGAATCCTTCGCAGGAATGACGGAGAAGTGTCAAAATTAAGATAGTCCTGCCAAAAACAGGGAAAAGGAAATCCAGCCCGTACTCGCTGGTAAGGTAGCATTAATTCCTCGCTTGTCAAGCTTGCAGTTGGTCGCCGACGGTTCGTCGCATTTAATCTCAACAGTAATTATGAAAGATCTCACTCTTTATCGAAATATCGGCATCTTCGCCCACGTGGATGCTGGCAAGACCACCACAACTGAAAGAATCCTGAAACTGACAGGCAAAATCCACAAAATCGGTGAAGTTCACGAAGGCGCGGCGACGACTGACTTCATGGAACAGGAGCAAGAGCGCGGGATTACGATTCAGTCCGCTGCTACTACCTGCTTCTGGAATGAGCATCAGCTCAACATCATTGATACTCCCGGACACGTCGATTTTACGATCGAAGTTTACCGTTCGCTGAAGGTTCTCGATGGTGGTATTGGTGTATTCTGCGGTTCGGGTGGAGTTGAACCGCAATCGGAAACCAACTGGCGCTACGCTAACGATTCCAAAGTAGCTCGTATCGTATATATCAATAAGCTCGATCGCACGGGTGCAGATTTTTACCGCGTTGTCAAGCAAGTCGATAAAGTCCTCGCAGCTAAACCGATGGTAATGGTTTTGCCGATCGGCATTGAAGAAAAGTTTTGTGGCGCAGTCGATTTGCTGACCCGCAAAGCCTGGATCTGGGATGAATCCGGCGATCCGCTGAACTACGAAATTACCGATGTTCCAGCCGATATGGTGGATGATGTCGAGAAATACCGCGAACAGTTGATCGAACTTGCCGTCGAGCAGGACGATCACCTGATGGAACAGTACCTCGAAGGAAACGAGCCGAGTATCGAAGACCTGAAGCGGTGCATCCGCAAGGGTACCCGCGACTTGGCATTTTTCCCGACTTACTGCGGCTCGTCGTTTAAGAATAAGTGCGTGCAGTTGGTACTCAATGCAGTCGTTGACTATCTGCCGAACCCAATGGAAGTATTGCCACAGCCAGAGGTTGATCTCGATGGTGAGGAAACAGGCAATTTCGCGATCGTCGATCCAGAAGGCCCATTGCGCGCCCTGGCATTTAAAATTATGGACGATCGCTTCGGAGCTTTAACCTTTACCCGCTTGTATTCCGGTAAGATATCCAAAGGCGACACCGTACTCAACACCGCCACAGGCAAGACCGAGCGCATCAGCCGTTTGGTAGAAATGCACGCCAATTCTCGCGAAGAAATTGATTCGGCTCAAGCAGGCGACATTATTGCGATTGTGGGCATGAAGAATGTCCGCACCGGACACACCATCTGCGACCCCAAAAATCCCGCAACCCTAGAGCCAATGGTTTTCCCAGAACCAGTCATCTCCATTTCGGTAAGACCGAAAGTCAAAGGAGGCGAAGAAAAAATGGGAGCAGCGCTGACCAAGATGGTACAAGAAGACCCATCTTTCCACATGGTGACAGACGAAGAAAGTGGCGAAACCATCCTCAAGGGCATGGGCGAACTGCACCTCGACATCAAAGTGGACATTCTGAGACGCACCCACGGCGTCGAGGTAGAAGTTGGCGAACCACAAGTAGCCTACCGCGAGTCGATCACCAAACGCCTCGAAGACAACTACGTCCACAAGAAACAATCCGGTGGTTCAGGTCAATTTGCGAAAATCGGCTATATCGTCGAGCCTGGTGAAGTCGGTAGCGGCTTCGTGTTCGAGTCAAAAGTAACTGGCGGCAGCGTACCGAGAGAGTATTGGCAAGCCGTGCAAAAAGGCTTTGAAAGCTGTATCGATGTGGGAGTCTTGGCTGGCTTCCCCTGCTTGGATTTGAAATTCACCCTGGTTGATGGAGGCTTCCACCCGGTTGACTCTTCAGCAATGGCCTTTGAAATTGCTGCTAAAGCCGCCTACCGCCAATCGGTTCCCAAAGCTGGGCCTCAGTTGCTCGAACCGATCATGAATGTCGATGTCTTCACTCCAGACGATCACATGGGTGATGTCATCGGCGACCTCAACCGCCGCCGGGGGATGATGAAATCTCAGGAAACAGGACAAACAGGAGCGCGGATTAAGGCAGATGTGCCGTTGAGCGAAATGTTTGGCTACATTGGCGACTTGCGTACCATGACATCTGGCCGCGGTCAGTTCTCGATGTCTTTCTCGCACTATTCTCCTTGTCCGAGCAATATCGCTGAGGAAGTGATCAAGGAAGCGAAAGAGCGTCAAGCTGCGAAGTAATCTATTTGACTCCGATGAATCGATTCGTCGGAGTCAATTACCGATGTTAAAAACTAGATTTTTCTAGTTTTTAACATTAGATAGATATCTTGGGAGGACACGGCAATGCTGTGTTCTCCATCGCCCGATTCATTGTAGGGAAACGGCACTGCCGTGTCCTGACTTTGGGTAATATCAATTCCGATGCCACCGGATTTGATATTGTATAAATTCCGGCTGCGCCGGAATCAGATAGAGGACACGGCAGTGCCGTTTCACGGCAGCGCCAGATTAATTGTAGGGAAACAGCACTGCCGTGTCCTGATATCGTTAAAGATCGTGTTTGCTAAAATACAATCAATAATCTACAACCCAGGTAGGTAGTCATGACAGCCACCCTGATCCAGAATCAAACTAGCGGAATTCTGCTAAAAAACATTAGCTGGAAAACTTACGAATCCCTGCTGAATGAGTTAGGGGAACACGGAGGAATTCGCCTGACTTACGATCGCGGAAATTTAGAAATTATGACTCCATCAGCACCCCACGAAAAGTCAGGTGAACTCTTAGGAAATTTTGTTGAAGTTCTAACTGATGAATTAAATGTTGACATTTGCAGCCTGGGTTCACTAACCTGCAAGCGCAAAGATTTGGCACGGGGGTTAGAACCTGATAAATGTTACTACATTCAGAATGAAGATGTTGTCTGGAATAAAGAACAAATCGATCTCAATGAAGATCCACCACCAGATTTAGCTATTGAAATTGACATTACCAGCAGTTCGATCGATCGTCTCGAACTTTATGCAAGTTTGGGCGTACCTGAAGTTTGGCGCTACGATGGGAATCGTTTAATCATTTATCACTTAGAAGGCAATGAATACGCAGAGTGCGAGGTTTCTCCAACCTTTCCTTTTCTGTTGAAGTCTGAGATACTGCGGTTTTTGGAACTGAGAAATACTACAAAAGAAAAGGCTTTGCTGCGGTTGTTCCGGGAGTGGGTGAGGAGTCAAATTAAGTTAGGGAAGTGAACGGGTAATTTCCTAGGGAGGACTGCGTTTGATGCTCTTTTTAGCAACCGTAGATGAATACTGACTGACGTGGATGGATTAAAAGGCGATCGCCTCAAATGTACCCCAATTTTGCCCTTGCAAATCTTAAACCGTATCGCTAATGTTCTCTTCCATCTCAATTTTGATAGATCCAATCTGCTGATCGCCTGGCCGCAAAACTGCGAGAATTAAATATTGACCCGGATACAATTTAGCCTTGTAGCCTTGTAGGGTGCGTCAGGAGTGAATAGTTACGGGACAAGGGAAACGCTTATGGACTGACGCACCCTACTATCGTCTTTTAAATGCCGAACAGCTTATGACTCAAATAAATCCCGATCGAACTGCTGGTACAATTGCGATCGACGTTTGTACTCAATCAAACGGGCAGTATCTTTGTCAGATTTCGTCATCTCTGAGCGATCGCCCTGATGATACCATGAATTTTTACGGACAAACGAAAGAACACGCGATCGCGATCGCCCTGGAACATTTAGCCGACGAGTATCGCGAGAAAGCCGAAGAATCTCAGAATATCGATTCGCTTGCCGTGGAAAATTCAGATTCTGGAGAACCAATTAATAAATATTATCATGTGATTGTACACTACGAAGAAATTTCGGAAGCCGAATCTAAGTTTGAGGCAGTACACAATACAATGATAGGAAATACGATAGTTGAGAATGCCAGAATTGCAGCCATTGAGATTGCTCCAGATATCGAAATCGAGCCGTTAGAGCGATCGGGATATTGAACCATCGGGACTTAGGTGCAGATGGGCATCTTACCCTACGCATCAGTGATCGAAACGTGAGTTTGAGGCGGCGATCGACTAGAAGCGATCGCATAATTTCAAATCCCCAAAATTTCTTTTCTATTACTCCCCCGCAAAATCTGCCCTAAACTTCTCCACAACTCGATTCAACTCAACTGAATGAGAAGCTTTAAATAAAATCCGATCGCCCTTTTCAACAAATCCCAACAACCGCTTTGCTAAATCCTCCCGCCCATCGGGCGCCGTAATATCTCCTACCTGCACAAAAGGCAAACCAGCCGCACCCGCCGCCATCGCCGCTGCTTCCTCAAAATCAGCAAAAACAAACAAAGCATCCAGATTCAACTCTCGCGCCGCCCTTCCTACTTGTCGGTGAAAGTCGATCGACCTTTTGCCCAATTCCTTCATCGTTCCCAACACCGCAATCCGGCGCTTTCCCGGAGTATCTGCCAACAGTCTCAGCCCCGCCAGCATCGACTCCAAACCAGCATTATAAGTCTCATCTAAAATTACAATATCATTCGGCAAATCGTAGCGGCGCGCCCGTCCATCCGGTAATTGGACAGACAAACCTTGCTTTAAAACTTCCCAATCGATACCTAAAACTTTTCCTACCGCCAAAGCTGCCAAATAATTTACAGCATTGTGGCGTCCGGGCAATGGAAGTGGCAACTCTAAACTATCTATAACTATGGTATTATTATCTAGAAATTTGCCCTGCAAATCCCCGCCTTCCAAGCCGTAAGTTAAAGTTTTTCCATGCCAAATTTTCGACGCAGTTGCGATTAATCTATCAGAATCGTGATTGAGAATCGCAATACTATCAGCAGGCATTTGGGCTAAAAGCTCGCACTTAGCTTGTGCGATCGCCTCTTCGGAACCCAATCGCCCGATGTGTGCCGTTCCCACATTAGTAATTACCGCAATATTCGGACGCGCAATTTGCGAGAGTAACGCAATTTCACCGAGTCCGCGCATTCCCATTTCAATGACAGCATAATTGTGCTCCGATGACAGCTCTAATAGCGTTTTGGGGACTCCAATCTCATTGTTGTAGTTATATTGAGTTTTAAGAACATTTCCCCTCGTTGACAAAACCGCCGCAATTAACTCTTTAGCAGTAGTTTTGCCGACTGAACCAGTAACAGCAACTATCGGTATGCTAAATTGGTCGCGCCACCAGGCGGCGATCGCCTGATAAGCTTTTAAAGTATCGTCAACGCGCAACAGCGGAAAATCGGGAACTTCATCTTGGTAAGTGCGATCGACTACCGCCGCAATCGCCCCCAAATCCCGAGCTTTTGCCACAAATTGATGCCCGTCAAAATTGTCTCCCCGCAGCGCCAAAAATACCTCACCACCCTGAATAGTTCGCGTATCTGTGGCAATACCCGTCCCTACAACTGTCAAAACCCCCTCAGAAGCAGGCAAAGCTACAGTTAAAATTTCAGCAAGTCGGGCGATACTGACGCGACAGACCATATTACCAGCTCTCACATTTCAAATAATTATTTTCACAGCTAATCTTACCTCGCCCAACCTCAAATTCAACTGACAGAGGGCTCCCGACTAGGATTGAGATTAATAATCCTAATACTAAAGTGTCAGTCCACCCATAAATCCGACCGAACTCACAATCTTTACCAATAGTTGACAAAATTTATGGTAATTTTAGACCTTGCTGATTACCAGCAATTCATGTCATGCTGGTGTTGATAAATAGTTGAACTAAACAAAAAAGAATCGATCGGCTTAAAGTACCGACCGCTTCCACCCCCAAGCCTCGGGAGTCGAGAAGCTCGGTTCACTCAAATCAGGCGCTTCATCTGCCAATTCATCTGCCAATGGCGCTTAAAGCTCCTGTCCAAGCCTCGGAGGTTAACCCACAGTGAACGAATATAACAGACAAAGCCAGGAAGAAGAACAGCTACTTTACAACCACTGGCTGGAATTGGTACAAGTAGAACAGCCGATCGAACTGATCGGCCGCTTTCGTACTTTGTTTATCCACGGCATCGGATATCCCGATCGCACCATCACCGACGCACTCGAAAAAATAGCAGCCTCAAAACAGGGTCAACAAGACTTTAAGTACATCCTCAACCGCTGCTGTCACATCCTGATCAACCGCTGGCAAACATATCCCAGCAAGCAAGCAGCCATCCCTGAATTGATCGCTGTGTTTGAAGAAGCCCCGAAAATACTATTTGGATACAGTCGAGTACGGGCGATATGCTCCATCCCCCAATTAGTAAATCAATTTACCGAAAGCGAACAGTACCTCACCCTCAAACGCTTAGCAAAAGTCATCACTCACAGCAATGAAGACAGCAGCAACGGCAAAACCCCCGCCACCCTAGCCCTCGGAACCTTAATTCCCCGATACCCTTACCTCTACAAACACTGCCTCCTCAGCGATGACAGCACCTACGAACAGCAGAAAATCATTCAAAAAATCCAAGCTCAAAAGCAACAGCAATTTGAAATCGATCTCTCACAATATGTCGCTCACCAAGTGAGAAAAGCCCAAACAGCGCGCCGACAAACCTCAATCTCCTTTGGCAGAAATATACCACATATAAAAAATCCGACACTGTTGAGCGACCCGGAACTATTCTTTGCCCTCAAGCAATTTGTCGGAAAAGTAGAAGGAGCCGATACATACAGACAGCTAGCTGGCCGCTTCACGGCAAACGCCAGCACAACTGCGTCCTACGGCTCATTTAAAGATGACTTGTACGAATACCTGATTTCTTCGGTCACCGACGATCGCTACGGCAAAAGTCAATTTAACGAAAAATTGTATAAGCAATTACAAAATACCTTTCCCCACAACGATGCTCAGAAGTTCAACGAATTTTTAATGATCAGAACTTGCAGCCACTTATTGAACTTTTTAGTAGTAGAGAGTTCTGTGCGACCCAACCACTTTGTCTTCATCGACCTGATCTCAAACCTCGGGCCCACCCAAACCACAGGTTTGCTGCTAAAAATTGTCCTAATTTGCAGCAAAGTCAAGCCATACCTAGAAAAGCGGTTGGCAATTTTGTTCGGTCACTACGAATTCATTAGCCGAGAAGGGGTTGTGTGGTTAGTCAAAGCCCTGGAAAACCTGAATTTAGCTTTGAGTACCAATTTTGGAAATATAGACGTATCTTTCGTGCGATGAGAGCAAGCCCCAAAATTTTCTGTACTCTCACCTGACCAAACACCAGATTAAATCCGGTGATATCGGGATTAGTTAGTGCGAGGGTGCATCTCATTTTGGCCAATATATTCGTAGGTGCTTCGCCCTTCCACTCATTGAGATGCACTAAGTGCGACGATCGTCCCCAGTCGTGGCATGGATCTCTCTTAGAGGGCGATCGCACCTGAGATTATCCAATAGACATCTCCTAAAAAGCCTGTTTTGAACAGGCAGGCGGTACCCGCGAAGCGTCGCGTCGCCCGATCGCCCTGCGACTGCGTTGGGTCGAAGGGATGCCTGTTCCACAAGAATTATGGTAGATGTCTAATAGATGCCGATGCAACCAGAAACGAGATCGCAGCCAGAAACCGGGTTTTTAAATCACGCCAAAATTTCACGTTTAATTAGAACGACCTAATTAACTGCTGAAACCTAATCAAAAGACGCTACTCTATGTTAAAATGCCAAGTGTGAATTAGATTCAGTTGCAGGCTTTGTTCATTGCTACAGAATTGTTTAAAAACTTGCCCTTCTGTATCGGCAGGGAACTCTCCGAAACTGAAATATTCGCACTGTCTAAATTTTGGAGTTATTCCTCATGTCGATATACGTCGGTAACTTATCCTACCAAGTTACCCAAGAAGACATCACCACCGTCTTCGCCGAATACGGAACCGTTAAACGAGTACATCTACCTACCGACAGAGAAACCAGTCGCCCCCGCGGCTTCGGTTTTGTAGAAATGTCCACCGATGCAGAAGAAGATGCAGCCATTGCTGCTCTCGACGGAGCAGAGTGGATGGGTCGCGACCTCAAAGTTAACAAAGCCAAGCCCCGCGAAGATGAAGGCGGCGGCGGCCGTGGCGGCGGTGGCCGTGGCGGCGGTGGCGGCCGTGGCGGCGGTGGCGGCGGCGGACGTTATTAATTTCCTAGGGTAAAGATTTGAAATTGGATAGCTAAAATTGGCGATCGAGCTCACCTAGCTCCGAACCACCGTCTGAACAACTTCCGACCTGGTTGATCCCAACTCCTGCTCTACAAGTTTCCCTACCTACTTCCGTAAATTACCGAAAAGCCAGGGGTTAATTCCCTGGCTTTTCAGTATCAAAGTATTCAGTGTATTCAGTATGAGTCATATCAAATCCCGTAGCATCGGAATTAATATTACCCACAGCGGTTGGTGCCCTTCGACTACGCTCAGGAACCGCAGAGTCGAACCATCAGGAAACGGGAGTCCCATATCCCTACAATTAATCTGGCGTAGTCTAAGGGCACGTGCAGTCTCCGACCTATCATAAGGAGTGTAACCGGAACGATCTTAGAAACGGGCCCGACAAGGCCCTTCGAGTGCCATCAGTTTTTAATCGTCTGGTTCGATACTGCTGCCCAATCCATGATTATTGAGCGTTTCAGCGTAAAACTCAGCGTGTTCCAGAGCGCAAACAATCACCAATCCCATCCCGTTAGTGTGGGCTTCCATCATCACATTCACAGCTTGTGGCTGAGTCAGACTCGGTACCGTCGCCATCAAAGTCTGCACCACGTACTCCATAGGATTGAAATCATCATTGTGCAGCAGAACGCGGTAGCGCGGTGCAAGCTTGCGGACTGTGGAACGCTTTTCAATAATTTCTACAGACACTAATCTATACCTCCTGACTTGTAGGATGTTAAAATTTGTCAATAATCTTGAGTCGGATTGCTCCGCTGTGCAAGAGTATCTCACTTTCAGTTATTTTATTGAAATCTGAAAATTCAGACAAGGTAGCAGCCTGCTTAGTAGCGATCGGAGGCGAACTCAACAACAAACCCAGGATGTCCCCAGCCTGTAGCCACCACCTTCCTAGCGTCGTAATATGAGAAAGGCGCGATCGATTAAAAACAAAAAACTACTACCTGTTGAGTCTCAAGAACTGACGGAACTTTATATGAAACGCAAACCTAAATCCTACAACGACGACGACAGATTCAGCGACGAATATCGAGATGAAGACTCCGGCTCATTTGGCGGACAGTCTCGGCGACAACCTCAGTCCAGCAAACCATCTTTCCTCAATTCCGCCACCCTAGGGATTTTAACAGCCGTCTTTATTCTGGGAATTGGGATTGGCATTGCCTTCAGTTCCACAGCTACAATTAGCCCAGAAAACGTAGCATCCCGCGAATTTATCGATCGCAGCGCCCCGAACCCCGAACTTTGCGTGCAATTTGGGGCCAGCGCAATGGTGACAGATATGCGCGCCTACGTCACCCTCAACCCTTTCAACGTCTACATTTCACAACCGACTATGCGCCCCGGTTGCGTGCTGCGAACCAACAACTGGGCAATTCTCGAACAAAGAAAACTCGTCAGCCAAGATCAAGTACGCGATTGCAAAAATCGCATGAATACATTTGGCTTTACCGGTACCCTGGAAACTCAACCCGACATCAACTGTATCTACCAAAACGACAGCGCCAAAAACTTGTTTATCAACCAGCCGGGTTCGGGAGTTCCAGCGACTGAAGGTCAAAATTTCTAACTGTGAGCATCCGATCGACATAAAATAAGTGCGATCGACTTCTAGCAAGTATTAGCGAAGCGGCTCACCAAAGTCGATAATCCGCTGTTCAGGTGCAGTAGAACGGCGTACAGGAGTAGAACCTACCCGATGCCGTTCGCCAACCCGAACCCTGACTAAAGGCACAGTTATCGGTCGGATTTGGTCGTTTGGAGTTGACTGCTGCGAAGAGTTTTGCTCGTAACTTAGAACCTCAGCCGACGCAGGTTGGACAGGTGCTGCTGCTGAAGTTGAGTTGGGAACTATCGACTGCTCGTTTCCTGGTACTTGTATTGCAGGCTGGGCTTGCGTTTCGGGAGTTTCCAGGCTGGAGCTTGGTGCGATCGACGGACGCAACACCCAGCGATTTTCTACCCCGACTCTTTGGAAGTCAATTTGTTCACCGTTGAAAGCCACTCCGGGAGCCAAATTGACCAAAATTCTCACAGTTCGCGATCGGACTTGACTCACGCCCACAGAACGCACAGGGCCTTGCGGGTATAGCTGAGTTGAATCTACTCCAATCTCAGTATTGGGTAAATCCACAGCAATTTGACTTGGGTTAAGTAGAGAATAGGTGGGAGTCGTGCCCTCTGGGAGAGTAATTTCTAGCTGATTTGTCGCCGGATCGAATTTCCAACTTGTTACCGTAGAAGCATAAGCTGGTTGCTGTGTTATTTGCAATGTCGCAACAGTGACGGCGGTGCAGGCTAAATTTACACCGAGTGACACAGAGCCTAAGAACGATCGTACCAGACATTGAATAGTCAATTTTTGTAAGTCTGCCCAAAATTTCCGTGGTAATTTTTTATGTTGCATGGTTGCTGCGTAAAAGTTGAGATTTTCACTAGCTTTGAGGATAGTTTTTTCTGACAGAGGTGTTGCTGGCGATTTCCTACGGGATAGCTGCACTCGCGCGTACCAGTGACAGCAAGCACGGCTTGACGCTGAAAGTTTAGCATTAATTGGTAATTGGGGAATTGGAAGTTAAAACTTTCTGCCTTTTGCCTAATGCCAAAAGAAGATGTTGAAATAGTTTTAGATTTGCTAAAAAAACAGCAGTTAGGTTTGATCGTTCGGACTTCAGTCCGCATAATTAGAGGGCTTTAGTTCAATGGTACTGAAATTTAGTAAATCACGGAGGCAGAAACTTGCAGGAAACTCATTGTATGCAAGCCAATGATTCAGACTTTTTCAGTGCCATTGGACTAAATTCTTCACTAAAAACCTTTTTGAGGCTGGGTAATTCACCTGCATCACAGGGGATTTAAGCCCCCACCTTTAGGTGGATTGTTTTTAGGCTGGGGATTTAAGCCCCTGCCTAAAAACTTCGCTGTCAACAGTCAACAGTCAACTGTTGACGAACACTATATGAGTTTTGTTTTACCGGGAAAGAGTCACAAAATCCAGAGTAGTAATAGCATTGTCAACTCCAAAAACATTAGCTAAAACCTCCCCAGTTGTCGCAACTTGCAGGACGTAACCATTGGTGGTGGAGTTGATTTGTAAGGAGTCGAAAGTCAAGCCTCCGGCGAGGACAAATTTGTCGATTCCTACTTCAAAATTGAGTACAGTATCGACACCGCTGTTGCTATTTAACACAAAACGATCGCTCCCAGCGCCTCCAATCAAAGTATCCTCTCCCCCATCGCCAAACAGCCAGTCATCCCCTGCACCTCCATTCAGAATATCGCTATCTTTCCCTCCATAGAGAGTGTCGTTACCGTCATCGCCATTGAGGGTATCTTGGCCTTCATTGCCGTATAAAAGGTCGTCGCCACTGCCGCCATTGATGCAGTCTTGCTGGCCATTTGCGCCCACAGGGCCTAGCTCGTTTTCGCCCCGATCGCCAAAAATGGTATCGTTGCCCTCATCGCCGCACAAAATATCGCTGCCATCATCGCCATAAATTAAGTCGTCACCAGCATCTCCGTGTGCTAAATCGTCATCCTTGCCACCGTTAAAGTTATCGTTGCCATTGCCGCCGCTGAGAGAGTCGGAACTCTCGCCGCCATTGAGATAATCGTTACCATCGCCCCCAAACAGCAAGTCGCGGCCGTTGGCATCGCTGATTAACTGATTTTGCAAGCCGCCGTAAAGCGAATCGTCTCCCTCGTCGCCGACAAGGGTGTCGGAACCGAGTTCGCCCAAAATCAGGTCGTTATCTTTGCCGCCATAAGCTAAGTCGTTACCTTTACCAGCAAAAATGCTGTCGTTGCCGCTACCGCCGCCGATGACATCGCCGGTGTCGTTGCCGAAAATTAAGTCGGCTTCATCGGTAGTAATGGTGCTGCCTAGGGCTTTGCCGTAGTCGCCGAGGATGGTGTCAGAACCGCGGCCGCCGTAGAGAGTATCTGGGTCAGTTTCGCCGAAAATTCGATCGCCCCCTTTACCTCCAAACACCAAATCCCGACCGTTTCCACCCAGCAAAGTATCATCGCCTTGTTGACCGTTAAGTAAGTCGTTACCATTGCCTCCAAACAGCAAATCTCGCCCGTCTGTGTCGCCGTCCTGGGAGTTGCGGGTGCCACCGAACAGAGAATCGTCTCCGTTGTCACCGTAGAGGCTGTCACGGCCCTTGTCGCCGAAAATCAAGTCGCTTTCTTTGCCACCGTAGGCGATGTCGGAGTCTTTGCCAGCGTAAACAGTATCGTTGCCTTGAGTGCCAGCAATAGCGTCCCCTGCTTCGCCACCGAAAATCAGGTCGCCGTCGTTGCCAGTGAGGTCGATGTTGTTGCCGTTGTCGCCGACGATCGTATCGAAACCGCGATCGCCGTACAATGTGTCAGAACCGCGATCGCCGTACAGACGATCGTCTTGTTTGCCTCCGAACACCACATCGGTTTGTTTGCCCGCATAAACGATGTCGTTGCCTCTACCCGCAGCGATGAAGTCTCGGTCTTCGTCTCCGAAGATGATATCAGTGCCACCTTCACCTAAAACTGTGTCGTCGCCCGGTTCTGAGATAAACAGTTCGTTAGCGTCGTTTCCTGTTAAAAAATCGTTTCCGGGAGTCCCGATAATCGTGTTTTGGATGTTAATGAGTGCAGAGGCATTTGACTCGAAGTTAAGTATTTGCGGACGCGGGGGTTGAGCAAATGTGATGGGTGGCAGTAAGGGCAGGGGGGTACAACCGCAACCAGTATCCGGTTCGGGAACTCGACCGAAAATAGGGGTCAGTGTGGGTGTTGGGGTCTGTGTTGGAGTCGGTGTTGGGGTCGGTGTTGGCGTGGGTGTTGGAGTCGGCAGACTACCAGTCAAAGTGGCAAAACCCAGACTTGTGTTGCCGAAGTTGTCTGTAGCGCTGTATGTGAACTGCGATCCGGTGAAACTGCTACTTGCTTGAAAAAACAACTGGCTAATTTGATCCGGTGTCAAAACTTGATTGGGTGTAACTGGTACTCCGCCTCTGTTTGGATCGCCCAAGAACAATGTACCTTCTTCGGGTGGCAACAAGCTGTTGATAATGAAGGAAGTAATGCTGCCGTCGGGGTCTGTTCCTCCCGATCCGGGTGGGGTCGTTGTGGGTGTTGGTGTTGGGGTCTGTGTGGGGGT
>PVWI01000121.1 GCA_003003725.1 filamentous cyanobacterium Phorm 6
CCCCAGGACAGGGATTTTGGCAAATCCAGCGCCTCCCTCGTAACATACAGGAATAGTCGCCTTCATGGCATCATAGAAACTTGTCCCTCACATAACTGAAATCGATGACAGCTCAAAAATCCCCAGTTTCCCCTGTCACCTGGCTCGAAGACCGAGTTTTATTAATTGATCAAAACCGACTGCCTCAAGAATACAGCACAGTCGAAATTAGCCGCAGCGATGATATGGCTGAAGCGATTAAAACTATGATAGTCCGAGGTGCTCCGGCGATCGGGGTAGCAGCAGCTTACGGGATATATTTGGGTGCGAGGGAAATCGAAACGGGCGATCGCACCGAATTTTTGACTAAACTAGAAAAAGTAGGCGATTTATTGCGATCGACTCGTCCCACAGCCGTTAATTTGTTTTGGGCAATATCACGAATGCTCAAAACAGCCGAGAAAACTAGCGGTTCCGTCGAACAAATACAAAAAACTTTGTTAGAAATGGCCAAAACCATTCAAGCAGAAGACTTGCAAACCTGTAAAGATATCGGCGACAAAGGTTTAGAAGTTCTGCCCGCAGCACCAGAAAAATTGAATTTATTAACTCACTGCAATGCTGGTGGTTTGGCAACCGCTGGCTACGGTACAGCTTTAGGTGTAGTTCGTTCAGCTTGGCGAGAAGGCAGACTCGGCAGAGTTTTTGCAGACGAAACTCGCCCCCGCCTCCAAGGTGCAAAACTCACAACTTGGGAATGCGTGCAAGAAGGAATTCCCGTCACATTAATCGCCGACAATATGGCCGCCCACTGCATGAAACTCGGCATGATTCACGCAGTAGTTGTCGGTGCAGATCGGATTGCTGCTAACGGCGATGCCGCTAACAAGATTGGCACTTACAGTTTAGCAATTATCGCCAAAGCTCACAACGTTCCTTTCTTTGTCGCCGCGCCTCTTTCGACCATTGATTTTGAACTGACTGACGGGAGCAAGATTCCGATTGAAGAGCGCGATCCAATTGAAATGTATCAAGTTGGAACTACGCGAATTTGTCCTGTGGGAGTCGAATTTTACAATCCTGCTTTTGACGTAACTCCAGCGGAATTAATCTCAGGAATTATCACAGAACATGGGACGGTTGCTCCTGGGAATTTGAAACAGTTTCAGGTAAAACAATTGGTTTAATTGTATGATGCGAAACCGCTTAATTCAAATGTTTTCTCTGATTTTTAGCCGGATTGATAGCTGCCAAAACTTGCAGATTGGAGTTGGTTCAATGCGAAGGAAATGTGGTTCAAAGCCTCCTAGCAAGCAGAATTTTTCTCCCTTCTTTCTTGGGATAATGACTCTGAGTCTGCCCGTTTGTTTTGCTACATCTGCTGAAGCTCAGGTGTCACAAGCTATTAAAGCTAAGGAAGCAGAAGGCAAACAATACGTTAGTTCGATGAATAAAGCTCAGCAAGCTTACTATTCGGAAAATACTGGTTTTACAAGTTCCATTGCCAATTTAGGTCTTGGCATGAAGCCGGAAACTCCCAATTACAAATACTCAATTAGTACGGGAAACAAAGCTGTATTTAATTATGGAGTTTCACAGCAATCTAACCTCAAAAATTTTGTTGGTGGAGTCTTTTTGATAGGAACTACTACCCGTACAATTATGTGTCAAACTAATGCTGCTAGCAAAACAAAACCACCTAATCCTATTAATAAGAATGGTACTTTAGCCTGCGGTGTTAATACGGTAGAAGTTGCTCGATAAATACAGATTTTGTGGAATTAGCATCTTGCTTATTTTTGAGTGTTTGAGGGCGGGCAAGATGCCCACCCCACAAGAATTGTGGAACAGGCATCTTGCCTGTTCTTGAGCCTTAAACAATCAAGATTGAGAATCTCAACCGACTTGTTCTAAATACTGGCTCAAATCGTCGCGTAGACGACTGAGTTGGGCTTCGGTTGTCACACGCAGCCGATCGTCCCTAACCGTAATCAGCACTTTGGCAGCAAAGGGAGTCGGCCAGATATTCGGGTTGCAGAAGACTTCAAAAAATACATCTCCTGCATAGCGGTATTCCATCGGTTTTTGCCCAGAAGCTTTGCCACCAGCAGTTTTGGCCGCTACTGCTTTGAGACTATCCATCAAAAGTACGATCGCACTTTGCAAATCCCGCGCCGCTTGCGGGGAAAAGCTAAAGGAGACAGAACCTTCGACTAAATTCAGCGTAAATTGAGAAACAGACATAAGCAATGAAATTTAACAGACAATTTTTAATGATAAAAGATACAGTAACCCAAAAGAAGTACCTTCCAGCTAAATTGGGCTGCCAGAATCCAATTAATTATAAAAAATCTCAAGAAGCCAGGCAAAATTACTGACTATAAATTTGGTTAAAAGCTAGAGTCGGCAAGACTTTTAACCTTTTATTAATTCATAAGCTTTAAACTAGAAACTAGAAAACTTAATGACCAATTAAAGAAATTTTATGGTAGCCGATAACCGTTCCGAAATCCGCAAAGTTCTAATCATTACCTTATTGCTCAATTTGCTGGTGATGGCAATTAAAGCAGCCGTGGGTTGGCTGACAGGTTCTCTTAGTTTGTTAGCAGATGCCTTGCATAGCGTCACAGACAGTGCTAATAATATTTTAGGATTGGTGACTAATCATTATGCCAATCCACAGCCCGATCGCGATCACCCCTACGGACATCAGAAATTTGATGCGATCGGAGCTCTGGGAATAGCGGTTTTTCTGGGAATAGCCTGTTTTGAAATTCTCAGCGGCGCTGTTCAAAGGTTGCTCAAAGGTGGCACAGTTGTCAAAATATCGCCAAACGAACTGTGGATTTTGCTGCTTGTACTGGGCATCAATATTTTTGTCACTTTTTACGAGCGTAGGGTGGGGAAACGCCTTGGTAGCGCAATTTTAGTGGCTGACGCCCAACATACGATGAGCGATGTTTGGGTGACAATTATGGTAATTGCGGGGTTGATTGGTGTTTGGCAAGGACAGGTTTGGAATATACCTCAATTGCAATCCCTGGATGTGTTTTTGTCTTTTCCTGTGGCTCTTTTGGTGTTTAGCAGCGGTTGGAAGGTTTTAAAGGAAAATTTGCCTTGGTTGGTGGATGAAATGGCGATCGCACCGGAGATTATTCATGCGATCGCGATCGATGTACCGGGCGTTGTCAACTGTCACTCGATCGCCTCCCGTGGCGTTGTTGGGCGTCAGGCGTTTATTGATATGCACATGGTTGTCGATGCTGTCGATGTCGAAACTGCTCACCAGATTACAGAAGAAGTGGAAGCTCGTTTGGAAGAACGTTTCAGCCCTGTACGCATCTTAATTCACGTTGAGCCGCCGGCTTACCATTCCGACCAAATTAGCTACGATTCTGAAAAATGAAGGCACAACCAGTGATTTTGACACGGATACACGGATTAATTGAAGAATCGGGAAAGTATTTTTACTTACCGCAATTCCTCCAATTTTTTAAATGCTATCAAGGGGATTAAAGCGATCGCACTTAATTTAGTTGCTGTTTTCCACAGGAAAAGGGGGGTTTTCCACAGAAATCGGCAAGTTTTCCACAATAAATTTGATAATTGTCGATCGAAAGACTATTGGTACAAGTTCCAAGTATTTGGGATTTCTACAGCCATTTTCTGCCGAAAGTCCCAAGGTAGCAAAATTTTAACTTCTGAACCCAGAGCTCGCAACCACCGAGCGCGGGTAGTAGTCTGTGACTCGATAAGTGACTTGATAGTAAGCGTCGGTGGTTGGGCGAGAATGGAAGATTTCTAAAAGTGCTTCTCGCTGTTTTGGGTTGGGTGTGTATTGTGCGATTAATTACAGTGAGTAATCGTAGGGTTAACAGACTAAAAGGGTTGAAATTTATTATCTTAACCGATTCACCCAGCGGGCGATCGTACCCTGGGAAAGTTTGGCTACAATATTGGGTAGTGGATATAGTTTATTGTATTTCTCTGGGATCGTCTGATGGTGGATGACAGCCCGCTTTAATCCATAAAGCGCGTGCTTCCTGAATCGATCGCTCTCCTTGATAGCGTTCGTCATTAACGTCAAGGCGATCGCAAGTAGCGCGGCCAATTGCTGTAACTCCCAGAATTTTTGTACCGTCCCCCGTCCACATAAAATGCTCTTCCCATTGTTGAGTTCTAGGGTTAAATAGAGCAACTTCTGCTTGAGTCTCTAGATCGCTACCTGCTGTAAAATTGTAACGGCGTTGATTGCAACGGCTACAAGCAAGCGCCAAATTATTCACCTCGTCATTACCATCTAAAGAACGGGGTTTAATATGGTCGATCGTAAAACGAGAGGTGCTGATTTGTTCTGGAGAGTGACAATATTCACAAAGATATTTAGCCCGTTGTCTGATTTGCTGGCGGGTTGCGTCGGTAATGGTCATTGTTGAGCGAGGAGGAGGGAGTTTAGGTAAGTAAAAAGGCGATCGAGTTCGTTGATGGCGTTGAGTTCGTCTTGTTCTTCAGCGGTTAGGTCATTGACTTTATTTTTTTCCAGAAGGGTTTCTAGATGGAGTTGAAGTCGATCGGTAAATTTGAACAGAGGGCGATTATTGATTGTTTCGACTTTTATTCCGGTTTCAATGAGGGAGGGAGGTTGAATGACAACTTGCATAAGTTTGACTTTGACCAAAGGTGAACGCTTGTATTTATTTTAATGATTTTATTTTAGTATATTAGGCTTTAAGTTTCTAATATAGTCCGTTGCAGCAAGCGTCATAATAGTTTGGGTGAGGTACGGGTTTTGGAGAGAGAAAGTGGTAATGGTGGGATGGGGCATTTTTCCGAGTCTAGGAGTTGAGAGTAGATTTTGAGTTCAGTGAGGCTTCGGGGCTTGCCTTCTGTGGATTTGGGGCAGTGGTGTTTTTTGATTAGTTGCAGGTAGATATCGGCGGCGGGGCGATCGGGTTTTGTGAAGCAAGCTGCCGTCTATGCAAAGGGTTTGGATGAAAGACGTGCAGGTTCATTTTGATGAGTTGGGAAAAGCAGGATCTGGGGGAGCCGGGCTAGGTTGAGGGTTGCGGTGTCGCGATGGTATAGTTAGTTAGGGAGTGGGTGAGTGTTGGGTTTCCCTTCCTCAATCCAACCTGCAAGATCAGCAATCTTAACTGAAAAATTCAAGCATGAACGGTCAAATCTATCACTTTCCACCAGATTTTCTGAATCTGCTTGTAGATACCATTCCAAGGCTTTGCAAAAGTAGGGACGACGTTCTAATATTCTTCTATAGTGCTGGGGTTAGTAACAACTTCTTGGCGGATCTCAGCGACAGACTTCAGAGCGAAAGACTTCAGAGAAAAGAAAAAGGTATTAGTAAGTATGAGATTGCTAGAACAGCATTAGTACGACTTAATGATGTTGGTGATACTGCGATTCGGGAAAGAAGAGAAATCGTAAGACGAGTTGTTGAATTTAACGATTTCTCCAGATGCTGGCCCAATGAGCAAATAGCTGCTCAAGGGTTCGTAGCTAAGGTAAGAGACGAGGTAAAATTTAAAGATTTTTTCACAAGAATACAACAAAAAAATGAATCTAAGCTTGAAGCAGAGAGGGAAAAACGTCAACAACAAGAAAAAGAAAGGCTTGAACTGCTTCATCAAAAAATACAGAAACGAAAGGATATTAGATATGAATTAATCGCTCTTTACCAAGAAGCTGACACTAAAAGGCGAGGGAAGCAATTAGAAATAATATTGAATCGTCTCTTTGAAAGCGAGGGACTTTTAGTTAGAGAATCTTTTACTATCACAGGTGAACATAAAGAAGGAGTAATTCAGCAAGTTGATGGAGCAATTGAGGTCAATAGTTATCTTTACATTGTTGAAATGAAATGGTGGAAAGAAAAATTAGGGCCTCCAGAGGTAATGCAGCATATGATGCGGCTTTTTCAGCGGAGTGATGTTCGTGGCATCTTTATTTCAGCATCCGGCTACACTGATGCGGCAATTATTGATATCCAAAAAGCGCTTAATCAAAGAATTGTTACACTTTTCACATTGAAGGAGCTTATACTTCTTTTAGAAGGAGAAAACTCTTTTGAATCTCTCTTAAAGTCGAAGGTTGAAGCTATTCAGCTTGACGGAAAGCTTCTGTATGAAGTTTAAGATAAGGTTAATTGCTGTAGCCCACAGTGCCAGCAGACACTCAACCGAGGCAGATCACGAATATTTTTAACATCTTCCCCCGCCTTCTGCCTAACCTCTTCTCAAACTATGTTCTGAAATAAAAACAGCCGCCATCAGCGCCCACCATGCAAATCACCCTCACTCTACCCGATCGCCTCACCCAAACCGATACCTTCAACCAGAGTGACTGGCTGCGGGAAATCGCGATCGCCCTTTGCCAACAAACCAACCTCACCCTCGCCCAAGCCGCCCAACGCGCCCAAATTTCCCCACCAGAATTGCAACAACTGCTAACCAAGCGCGCCCTTGCTGCAACAACTGAAACTGACGAAATTGACCCCGACAACGAACCAGAGAAACTCATTTTAGAAAGTCTCCATCGCTCCCTCCAACAAGTTCGTGATGGCAAAGTTCATCCCATTTCTGAACTCTGGGATGGCATTGATGTCTAATGACTTAACCAACTTCTAGATCCTGTTTTCTGATGAATTCAAAGCTCGGCTACGAACCCTAGCAAAACGGTATCGCAGCATTCAAGCCGACCTACAACCACTGATTCAGGAACTCCAAGCTGGAAACTTAGTCGGCGATCAAATTGTGGGAACTGGATACACTACTTTCAAAGTTAGACTCAAAAATAGCGATATTCAAAAAGGTAAAAGCGCGGGCTATCGTGTTATCTACCAACTCAAAGAAGCAACCATCATTCTTTTAGTTACTATCTACTCGAAGTCAGATCAAGACAGTATTGCCGCCGAGAAGATTCGCGATATCATTGTCAATTTTGACAACACAATACCCTAATTTATCTCCTGATTTTGCAGATGATCGCACAGCCTTGCGATCGCGCGCAAGTCCAGCAGACGGACAAAAGAATTGTCCGCCCACCCGCCCTAACTAGCAATTACTCCCACTCGATCGTACCAGGCGGCTTAGAAGTAATATCGTAAACCACCCGATTAACGCCTTTCACCTCATTCACAATCCGGTTCGAGATTAGTTCCAACAAATCGTAAGGAACCCGTGCCCAGTCAGCCGTCATCCCATCCTCACTGGTAATAAACCGCAGAACGATCGGGTAAGCGTAGGTGCGCTGATCGCCCATCACACCTACACTGCGAATGGGTAACAACACTGCAAAAGCTTGCCACAGTTCGTTATACAATCCGTGGCGGTTAATTTCTTGGCGCACCACAAAATCAGCATCCCGCAAAATATTTAATCTCTCGGAGGTAACTTCTCCGATAATCCGAATCGCCAATCCCGGGCCTGGGAAAGGTTGACGGTTGACGATTTCTTCTGGAAGCCCGATCGATCTTCCCACCTTGCGCACTTCGTCTTTAAACAGTTTGCGCAGCGGCTCAATCAGCTTAAACCGCAAATCTTTCGGCAAACCACCGACGTTGTGGTGGCTTTTAATTTTAACAGCAACTCGATCGCCATCTTTCGGGTCTGCATTGGTGTCAGCCGACTCAATCACATCAGGATAAAGAGTCCCTTGGGCGAGGTAGTCGAAGGGGCCGAGACGCTTCGATTCTTCTTCAAATACGTTGATAAATTCGTGGCCTATCCGCTTTCGTTTTACTTCAGGATCAGTAATCCCTTCAATCTGAGCTAAAAAGCGTTCGCGAGCATTTACATACTCAACATCAATGTGGAATTCCTCTTTAAATAACTTCACCAACCGTTCCGGTTCCTGCTTGCGCATAAACCCTTGGTCGATAAACATACAGGTAAGTTTGTCACCGATCGCCTTGTGTAGCAAGAAAGCCAAAGTTGAAGAATCCACGCCACCGGACAAAGCCAGCAAAACTCGTTTATCTCCTACTTGCGAGCGAATTTCGCGAATAGATTCATCGACAAAAGTAGCTGTCGTCCAAGTTGGTTCGCACTCGCAAATGTGGTAAACAAAATTACGAATTAAAGCTATTCCGCCGATCGAGTGAACCACTTCTGGGTGGAACTGAACGCCATACAAACTTTTCTCGTGGTGAGCAACTGCCGCAGACGGAGTGTTTTCCGTGTGAGCTAGGATCTCAAAACCTTGTGGCAATTCGGTACAGGAGTCTCCGTGGCTCATCCACATTGTGGCCCCGTCTTCCACATTTGTTAGCAAATCTGTAGGGTCATCAATAGATAGCGATGCCTTACCATATTCCGCTAATTTAGCTCGCTCAACTATCCCACCTAGCTGCTTTACCATCAACTGCATCCCGTAGCAGACGCCCAAGACTGGTATTCCCAAGTTCCAAATTTCCGGGTCGCATTGGGGAGCTTTTTCATCGTATACAGAACTCGGCCCTCCTGAAAGAATAATTCCTTTAGGATCGATCGCTTTTAACTGTTCTGCGGTAGTGCGGTAAGAAATAACTTCTGAATATACTTGAGTTTCGCGAATGCGGCGAGCAATCAGTTCGGAATATTGCGAACCGAAGTCGAGAATCACGATTATCTGGCGGTCTATTTGCCCCAGAGAAGAGTTTGTGAGGTCGGATTCAGTTTGTATTTGAGTAGTCACGGTTATTGAGTAGTTGCTAATTTTTACTTGGGCAGAACGTAGCGGAGGTATTTGTCGCCGCCTCAATGCAAAAATAATGAGGGCGAGCAAACATTAGTCGCTAGGAATAAATCTTATTTTTACTAGATTGCTGTCTGCAATTTTAGTCAATAAATAGGGTCTGCGACAAGCATACATTGACTTTTAGTCTTACCCTAATTAATTAAACTTTTGCGTCTGAAACTGTGTCCAGAAGCAACAAGAGTATAATTAAGGTCTAGGGACTGAGAATTATTACTTGTTAAATAGTATCCCTGACCGATATTTAAACAGAATTCAGGGATATTTACACTACATTAACAAATTTGAGTCAAAAGTGTATCACCTATGTCACTTTTAACAATAATTTGGCGATCGCGCCCGAACATCACCGAGCCCACAGGGATTCTCCGATTGGTGTGAGTGAAAATGCAATCCGACGATCGCAAGTCTATTTGTAAGGCAATGTCGCCGTAAATTCGATCGACCCAATTGCTACGGGTGTCCGCATCCAAAGCCCGCAGTTGCCCCAGAGCATCTTCGGCTGTAGCAGCGGCAAAAATCGCGGAACACGCATCAGCAGGCATTCCAGCTTGAGCACAGTAAGCTGTGAGAATTTCCCTGCGCCCGTCGGCTAGGTGGTGGTGAGTGTGAAAAATCCCCGCCGCCAATTTCATCAGTTTGCCGTGATAGCCAAACAGCAAGATCGATCGTACGCCCTGACATCCGGCCTCTACCAGCAGCGGGCCCAGCCAGTTAGCAGTTTTCACCAGCCGCTGAGGATCGATGCCCAGTTTCCGCGCCAAATCCAAGCCGTTTTCACCAATGCAAAACACCAAAGTGTCAAACTGTTCGGCTTTTTGTTGCAATTCTTCGCGATAAACTTCCAACTGTCCGGGGGCACTCAGCGGTTGAGAAATGCCAGTTGTACCCAGCAGCGAAAGTCCTTCTACGACACCGAAAGCTTCGTTAGAAGTGCGGGTGGCTAGTTGCCGCCCAGAGGGCAGAATCAGGGTGACAGTAATGTTTTCCGAGGGTGCGAGTTCTCTCCCCAGATTCGTGAGTAGCAGCCGCATCGCATAATCATAGATCGCCGCTCCACCACCTGCTTTGTGATGTCCAATTCCCTCGCCCCCAACAATCACGATTTGCTCTCCCTCGCACCCATTCTGGGCTTCTCCCTCTCTCCGCAATTCCACCATTGCCCAAACGGGAGTATTGCGAGTCAGATCGAGATTGTCTCCCGGATCGGAGCGAGTCACGCCTAAAGCGGTACCAGTTTTGAGTACAGATGCTTGTTCGATCGCAATTTCTGCCGTTATTGGCGGTTCCAGTAAATCTACTGATACGCTATCTACACACTTAGTAGCATCACGTAAGCACCGCAGTGCTGCAAGTGCGGCCGCACAGGCAAATACTGGCAGTGTATACCCGGATAAAGGTTGAGTTTTTGTCACGATCAAATGCAGAAATCCGTAAATTTGCTGGCGATCGACATCACTAGCAGTGATACCCCTCAAACATTTAAGCTCAATTCTAGGGTTTGCTATTATCATCACTTAACGTGATTTTTGTCAAGTGATATTTTGTCCTGTCAGTTGCCCTGAAGCAAGGAACAGTTTTTTTGAAGTGCGATCGGCAACTCGATCGTCTTTGATTCTATAGATTTAGCGAGTCGTAAAGGTTTGAGAGCAGAGTGGAGGCGATCGCACCAAATTTATTTTGAGCCTTGGGGCGACTTATTTGACGGAGAATTAGAGCAATTTTTGGCAGGTGAAATGCTGCGAGTGCTTCCTAGTTAAGCCCTAAAACCTACTTTTTTACAATCAGCAAATTAATATCTCTCAAGCGGTTGATGCCGTAGTCAGCGATGATCAACTATATTGATCATAAAAAGAAATACGGTATGTGGGAAACTCAGTCACTTTAGTGCTGAGAGGTAAACGACCAGGCGATTTCAATCGCCTTGAATCTTATGCTATAATTGAGCAGTGAGTAAGAATAATCAACTACGTTTTGAACCATTCCTAGTACGGCGAAATTCCGGCTACTTAGTACGGGACTAGATGCCCAACACAAAAAGAGCAAGTAATAGCAGGGTGGGGAGCGTACCGCGTCTTGGCTTTGTGTTGAACTCTAAAAGCAGCAAAAAGTAGAAAAGTAAGCGCAATGGCAGCGTCGCAAGACAGTTGTTTTGAGCGAAAGCGAGGCACCCTTGACAATGCCTTTGAAGATTGCTTCGGCGGTCTATTCAAGAATCGAGCGTGTCTTTAGACCTGAGAGTGTCAAAATTACCCGGAAGTGCCAGTCTCGCTTTCAAGCTAACTTCTTGAAAGCAGGACTGGCTTTATCTTAATAGGCAAACTAAGCAATTCTCAGGATCAAGATTAAATTTTATTGGCACCTGATTGTGAAAAATAATTCAATCGCCAGCAACCCCCAAACCTTTACATAACAAGGATTCTGCAAATCTAAAATCTAAAATCTAAAATCCTATGACCAAGAATTTATTGATGGTACAAGCCCCCGGATTTATCCGTGGACTCAATCCAAAATCTAAAATCTAAAATCCTCAAGCCCCCGCATTTATCCGTGGGGTCAATCCAAAATCTAAAATCTAAAATCTAAAATCGATTGACTATGGTTGAACCAGTTGCAGAGTTGATCAAACCTCTATCTCTTCAGACTCTTGAAATACTAGATCAGAAAATATCTCAGCTCGTTCTACCTCCAAAAACAGCTCTCACAATTTCTAAACAAGACATTAGATATACCCTCAAAGCCTCAACTATAGAGGGTGTTTTTGCCACTGTCTTCGAGTCGGCCACTACCGGCTTGCTGCTGAGCAACTTTTTGCTGCAACTCGGCGCGAGCAGCGTGGAAATAGGTATATTATGTGCTATTCCGATGTTGGTAAATTTCCTGCAACCATTAGGAGCCTACATCGCCGATCGCACAACCAGCCGTCACTGGTACAACCTAGGAATATTCGGCGCGTCGCGGCTGCTGTGGTTGGTGCTAGTGGTGGCAATTTTTTGGGGCTCTGCTCATCCCGATCGCCAACAACTGCTCCAGTGGACGCTGGCAACAGTCCTAGCCGCTAGCGTGCTGGCTGCTTTTGCCACTTCTAACTGGTTTAGTTGGATGGCTGCGGTAGTTCCTCACCGCTTGCGGGGACGCTATTTTGGCTTTCGCAACAGTGCTACCAGCTTAGTTACATTGCTGGCAGTACCGCTGATGGGACTGTTCGTGTCAGCTTGGGGCGACAATCCAATTTTGGGCTACGGTGTTGTTTTGTTTTTGGCAGTTTTGGCGGGAATCATTAGTTTGGCCTATCAATTTTTGATGGTTGATGTGAATCCGCAGCTATACGGAAAAGATCCAGAGACCGATCGAGTTAAAGATAAACAAGAGAAAATAGCTACAGATTTTGTACCTTCAGTGCTGAAAGATTCTAATTTCTTAATATTTATCCTTTACTTCAGCGTGTGGACGTTTGCCGTTAATCTCAGCGGGCCTTTTTTTAATATCTACCTGCTGAAAGATTTAAGCTTGGATGTGAGTTTGGTCACGATTTACAGCAGCTTGAGTTCGGGAGCAAATCTGCTGCTGCTGATGTTTTGGGGCAAGTTAGCCGATCGCTGGGGAAATCGCCCCCTGCTAATTGCGGTGGGGCTGGTGGTGGCGGTAACGCCTTTGCTATGGCTGGGTACGGGCAATTACCCGTTTGCGGTGTGGGTGTGGCTGCCGCTGCTGCACTTGCTGGGGGGAACGACTTTAGGGGCGATCGCCCTGTGTACTAACAATATTCAAATGGAGATCGCGCCGATCAAGCAACCATCGACTTATTTTGCGATCGCCGCAGCAGTTTCGGGAGTAGCTGGGGCTTTGGGAACTACCGGCGGTGGCTTTCTTGCCGAACTTCCGGGCATGAGTTTGGGGGCGCTGTTTGCCCTCTCGGCTGCTGTGCGGTTGGTGGGTTTGCTGCCGTTGATTTTGGTGCGAGAACCCCGCAGTGTGTCGCTGAGGTCGATCGTCCCGAGTTTTGTATTTTCACAACTTCAACGATTAACAGTCAACGATTAACTATTAATTATTAGACTGATTGCATCAATCTTGGATAGAGTCGGTCAACCGCAGATTCAAGGCAGATCAACACAGATCAACGCAGATAATTTCAAGATAAGCTGTTCCACATTTAAACTGCATTATTTGTGGTCTATACCCCATACTGTAAGGGGTTCAGGCAAGAAATTTAAATGACTAACAGCTTAGCACTTTAGCAATATTAACGGCCAACGATTAACCGTTAACAGTTAATCGTTGGCCGTTGAAAAGCTTTTTTGAGCATTCAGCATAGCTGCTTTTGAACAAAAAATTAGCCCTTAGTCCTTAGCCCTCGTTATTAACTAACAAGTAATTAATAACTGGGTTTGTCCCCAATTATTAATTACTTGCTAGCAACCGACTGATGACTAATGACCAATGACTGACGACTGATAACTTAAGCTTGACGTGAATAGTATTCCACGACTAGCAGTTCATTAATCTGAAGAGCAATCCACTCACGTTCGACAATGCCGTTGACTTTGCCAACCATTTTTTGCTTATCAAATTCCAAGTGACTGGGCAAGTTAGCCAAGCCTGGGTCTTTGAGATTAGCTTCAACCATTGTGCGAGAGCGTTCTTTATTTTTTACTGCAATCACTTCACCAGGCTTGCACTGATAGCTGGCGATGTTCACTTCACGATCGTTCACAGTTATGTGACCGTGATTTACCAATTGTCTAGCGGACGGAATGGTTGGAGCCATTCCCATCCGAAACACAGTATTGTCCAAGCGCATTTCCAAGAATTGCAGTAACACTTGACCTGTGGAGCCGGTGACACGGCGGGCTTTGCGGACGTAACGGAGCAGTTGGCGTTCCGTCACACCGTAATTGAAACGGAGTTTTTGCTTTTCTTGTAAGCGAACCGCGTACTCAGAGAGCTTTTTGCGGTTTTGACCATGCTGCCCAGGCGGATAATCCCGTCTGGGAGTTTTGCGGGTTAGACCCGGCAACTCTTTCAGGCGACGGACGATTCTTAATCGGGGGCCTCGATATCGAGACATTTATTTTCCTCTCTAATCTCTGTATGCAATATTTATGCAGACTCTATATTATATGTTTGTAATGGTCAAAATTCCAACAAATATCAATAAAAAATATCGATCGACCGCAGCGCGTTCCATAATATACGGTAAATTCTGAAGTAAAAGCCGATCGCGCGATCGCCCCAACCAGCCAAAAAACTCACAACTTTCATCAGCCATGCACAACCGCAAATTTCCCCCCACTTCTTCCCCAAAGCCAGCAGCAACAGGCTCAAGCCCAACCGCGCGCTGGATCTTGACTCTCGGCACACAGCTAGCAGCACTCGGTTTATTAGCGAGTGCAGTGCCAATCTCCCCAGCATCAGCCATCACAATTAGATTCCCTCGTTCTCGAAATGCCTATCGCGTCTGCGCTGTGGAACTAATCGAAGCCGGAGTCGGGGCAGAAGCAGCCGCAGCAGCTTGTGCTGACGCGCTCCACCCCCGCGACATATCGAAATGCGCCCTCCAAATCAACCGCAAAACAAATATTTCTGGTGTCGAAGCACTCTCTAGTTGTCGGCGGGTAAGGCGTCCCGTCGAATTGGCTACTTGCGTAGTGAATATCAACAGCAAAAGTCGAACTCAACCTGCGGCTCCCCTGTTAGTGCTTGATGGGTGTCGCCGCAGTTTATTACCACAACAGTTTGCTGAATGCGTAGTCGGGCTTAGTGGCAAACTTGACTTTCCCACTGACAGGTTAATGGCCACTTGTCTCGATCCGAGGGACAAAGTGAGCCTGGACGGGCGTCCTGCACCGACGCCTCCTACGGAGCTAATTGCACCGCCTTCTCGCCTCAATTAATCACTGTTGACTGTTGACTGTTGACTGTTGACTGTTGACTGTTGACTAATGACTTATTTTTTATAATCAAATGTCAGAAATTTTTGCTCAAATTACAGTCGAAGAATTAGGTCGCTACTTAGCAGAAACCAATGCTGAGAAATTGCAGCTTGTGGATGTGCGGGAACCTTACGAAATTGAACTCGCGGCGTTGCCGGGATTTGTAGCTTTTCCACTGAGCGAGTTTCCCGAATGGTCTGGTGATATTGACGATCGACTAAACCGCGACACAGAAACCCTAGTTCTGTGCCATCATGGAGTGCGATCGGCTCAAATGTGCCACTGGTTGACCGATCGAGGATTTACCAACGTTAAAAATATCGTTGGTGGCATCGATGCTTACTCAATGGTGGTCGATCGAACTATCCCGCGCTACTAATATCAAATCAAGTTTTCAACTATCGTGTTCTTTGAGATCATGTCCGGTCAATTACCCTTGGTTCGTAGTGGGGACTTTAGTCCTCATAAATCCGAGAACTAAAGTCCTCACTACGAACCATGTGTAGCTGCAATTTCCAATCGCCCTGGATTTCCTCAATTAACAGCAGCAAATAGAAGGACTAAAGTCCTCACTACGAACCATGTATATCTGCAATTTCCCATTACCCTGGATTTCCTCAATTAACAGCAGTAAATAGAAGGACTAAAGTCCTCACTACGAACCATGTGTAGCTGCAATTTCCCATTACCCTGGATTTCCTCAATTAACAGCAGCAAATCGAAAATTTAACAGGGTGCTCATAGTCAGCCGATCGCGCCCGTGCCTTTTCGAGTCATAAAGAGCCTCATCAGCCGCCAGTACCAGCGTTGCTGCATCATTATCCGGGCCCGGAACCACGCTAGCAATTCCCAAACTAATCGTTACCACAGAATTAGGCAGACAGTCAACACTTTCCGGGTCAAAAACAATATTCAAAGCTTTAATTTTCGCTCTAATGTGTTCGGCAACCAACACAGCGCCCGCCGCATCAGTTTGAGGTAAAATCACAGCAAACTCCTCGCCACCGTAGCGAGCGGCTACATCAGCGGGACGATCGAGCGATCGACGAATTGCTTGAGCTACCGATCGCAAACAACTATCTCCAGCTTGATGTCCGTAGGTATCATTATATATTTTGAAATAATCGATGTCGCACAAAATTAAAGATATCGGAGAGCCATCGCGAGCATTATGTTTCCATTCCGCTCGCAAGCAACTGTCAAAATGCCGTCTGTTGCCAATTTGAGTAAGTTCGTCCACATTCACCAAAGCTAGCAGCCTTTCATTTTCTTGCTGCAACTCCTCCCAACCAACAGCCGAGAAACTGTCCTCGCACAAATTTTGCTCTTGAAAATACAGGCGATACAATTCGCAAGACAAACTACAGTTATTTCCCTCTAATTTAACAAGTCCCATGCTGTCTAACTGATAGGCCATCAAAGGTTCGAGGTGAATGCTATTTTTCACATCGAGAACCTGTTGGAATGCGGCGGCGAGTTCGGGATTCTGTTGAATCGCGATCGACTGATTTCGCAAGTAGTCGCTATAAATGCCACTTTGAGTAGGAGCTGTTTTTAATAGTTGTTCCAACTCGGCTCGCCCCAGCTCTTCCCCAGACTCATGTTCCCCAACCGACAGGCGGTTTTCCTGCAAAATTGCCAGGTGATAAAGCGCTAAATGCACTAAATAAGGATGACCGCCTACCATTTGCATTAATTGCTCAATCGGATAGCTATCGCTCCAGTTCAGTCCGTGCCTGCGCGCCAAATCTTCGACTTGTTCAGTAGTAAATTGGGAGAGTTTAATCGGCAGTCCTACATTGAATGGAGATTGATTGAGACTCAAAGCAATATAAATTTCTGTCGAGTGAATGACCACGATTCGCAGTTTTTCCCAGGTTTCGCTCTGTCGTGCTTGTTCGTACCAAAAACGGAGCAGTGGTAGGAATTCTTGAGCAATTTTGGCGCGTTCAAATACTCGGTTTACTTCGTTGAGTACCAAGACAAGGGGACTGTCAATTTGTTCGAGTAAATAGTTTTCAAAGTAAAGAGAGCAGCTTACTTTGCTCCCCATATCTTCATCCCAGAATTCATCGAGATTTGGTTCGAGTTTGAGTTGGCGAGCGACATTGACACACAGCCAGCGCAAAAATTTATCTAAAGTAGCAAAAACTGCTTCGTCGGCTTGCTGAAAGTCTACCTGTACTGTGCGGTATCCCCGATCGACCGCCGCGTTAATTATCCGCAGCATCAGCGAACTTTTGCCCATTTTTCGGGGAGCTTTAATGCGAATCAGACTCCCTGGCTTGCCAATTTCTGCGCAAGCTCTGGCTTCGGCGGGCGATCTATCGATATAAAATGGAGAGTCTATCGGTATCGGGCCGCCGGGAAATTCTAAGTCTGCAACCGTTTGGATTAAATTTGGTGATTTTTCGATTCCTGCCATAGTGCATCCGCGAGGCGATACCCTGACTGTATCCTACCTTTGTCAGGTTAGGGCGGTAGAGGATCGGTGTCAAAGACTTATTGACAATCCTACAAAATGTAAGTTTTTCGGGACTTCCCACGACTGACTTTGCTATAGTAGTGTGACTTTACCCAATGTCAAATCCTGCTTCAACACGGAAGCAGACCGACAAAAATTCGACGGAGGCTCAGACGCGATGATTCTTAGCCTTTACTGAAAAATAACTCGTCTGTCGCCAATGTCAAATAGGATTCGCCACTATCAAAGGAGAAATAATCATTGTCACGCCGCTACCTGTTTACCTCTGAATCTGTTACTGAAGGCCATCCCGATAAAATCTGCGATCAAATTTCAGATACGATCTTAGATGCCTTACTGACTGAAGACCCTACAAGCCGCGTCGCTGCCGAAGTTGTCGTCAACACGGGCTTGATGCTGCTGACGGGCGAAATTACCACGAAAGCTCACGTAAATTACATAGAGTTGGCACGGAAAAAAATAGCCGATATTGGCTATATCCACCCTGACAACGGATTTTCTGCTAATAGCTGCTCGGTGTTGGTGGCTCTTGACTCTCAGTCTCCCGATATTGCTCAAGGGGTGAATACGGCTCATGAAAGTCGGGAACAAGCTAGTGAAGAGGAGTTAGATTCGATCGGCGCTGGTGACCAAGGTTTGATGTTCGGCTTTGCTTGTAACGAAACGCCGGAATTGATGCCTCTGCCGATTAGCTTAGCGCACCGGATCTGCCGTCAACTGGCCGCAGTCCGCAAAACTGGTCAATTGCCTTACCTGCGTCCCGACGGCAAAAGCCAAGTTACCGTAAGTTACGAAGACGGAAAACCTGTTGGCATTGATACGATCTTAATTTCTACGCA
>PVWI01000456.1 GCA_003003725.1 filamentous cyanobacterium Phorm 6
GGATGCTGTTGCTCGACGCGGCGATCGCCCGTTCTAGGAGAGACAGGTGGAAAGAGTCTGTTATCATGAGTGGTAATACCCAAACTCCGAAGGAGCGGACAGAACTATAAAAAAATATAAATAGTTTGAGGCATTCTTATTTTACGATCTTATTATTAATTTAGCTTTTTTAACAGAGTCATGCGATCTCCGGTAAATTACCTACCGTCACTTTTGTAGCGAGTACCCAAGTCTTCACAACTAAATTGTCTGCCAATCTTGACTTTAGTGTTCGCTACAAACGACTTCACAATTGTTATTTGCTAACCAGACACGAGATCCCTTCCTATTTTTTATTCTCCTGCTTCCCTGCGGCTTGTAAATCCTTCTAAACCGACAAATTAATGCAAGAACCCTGAGCAGTTTTGCTTACTTCAATCCTGGCTTGAAAAGCTTCTTTCAGGTGCGGCATATGGGTGACGGTGAGGATGCAGGCGAAGTCAGGGGCGATCGCATTAATTGCAGCAATCAGTCGATCGCACCCTTCAGCATCCTGAGTCCCAAATCCCTCATCAATAATCAACATTTGCAAAGCCGTCCCCGCCCGCTGAGACAGCAGTCTCGCCAGCGCCAACCGAATCGCAAAATTAATCCGAAAAGCTTCGCCGCCTGAGTAAGTTTCGTAGGCGCGAGTTCCGCGAGCGTCAGCAATTAAAATGTCTAAAGTGTCAATCAATTTAGTTGATTTTTTAGCAGCCGCCGCCCGCTGAGTAATAAATTGAACGTGTAACTGATTCGCGCTCAATCTCGACAATATCTGATTAGTTTCAGCTTCGAGTTGAGGTAAAACATTTTCAATCATTAAAGCTTGAATGCCGTTTTTACCAAAGGCTTGACCCAACTCTTGATAAACTCGGTACTGGCGTTTGGCAACTTGCATTTGCTCTTTTTGAGCTACTAGCTGAACTTGCAAAGCTTCCAGATTTTGCTGCTGCTGCTGGAGGCGTCCGAGACTTCCCAAATGTTGGTCTAGCTGCTGGCGACGGCGACTGATTTGCTGTTCGATCGCACTTATTCGCGCACTTGGCTCGGGATGTTGTTGTAACTGCTGGTTCATTGCTGAAGTTTGAGCGCTGACAGCTTCCAAATCTCGATCGCGCACGGCGATCGAATTGGCGATTTCATTAACCCGCTGCTGCACTTGCGGGTATTGCACAGTTGCCGATCGCAATTTTTCGGCCCTAGCAATCCAAAATTGCGTCCGGCGCATTTCGCTGCGAACGTGTTCGTGCTGTTCCAAATTATAGCCAACTTCCGCAATGTATCTATCTAAAGACAGAATTTGCTGCTGAATTTCGGAGCTATTTTTTTGCTGTTCTAACTGTTGTTGTACGTCTGCTAATTGAGTTTGCAAATCCGGGCGGCGACTGTTAATTTTATTGAGTTTTTGTTGAGCATCTTTGATTTGAGCTTGCTTAATTTCCGCCCACCGTAAGCGCTTTTCATCACTGCGGGCGAGGGAGTGACTGCGATCGCTATAATTGAGCTGTTGCAGTTGCATTTCAATTTGCTGTAGTTCCCCCAAATCATCGGCCCCGTACTCGCCGGTACTCAGCAACCGCTCTATTTCCTCCGCATCTTGACGCATACTTTGCAGCCTGTTTTCGTCTTGATCCAGGCCGTCTAATTGTGCTTGCAAATGGCTGCGGCGTTCCCGCAATTCTTGATAGGGCGCTAATTCCTGTTCTAGTTCGCGGTATTCATGTCTGAGGACTTGAATTTCGCGATCGGAGACGGCCAACTGTTCGCGCACAACCCACAGTTGGTTCCAAATTTCTTGCTGTTGGGAATGGTGTTTTGCGACTACCAAATTCCAGTAGTGTTCATCTAAAGGTCGATCGCACAAAGGACAATTGCCAAAATTTGCATCCCGCACCATTAAACGCGAATTCGATTGCTCGTTTTCCTCAAAATTCGAGACTGTAGCTTCGCCGGCGCTGGTTTCTCCTTCATTTTTCCGCAGCAGTTGGAGTTTTTGGTCGATTTCGGCAAGTCTGGTTTGATAGTCGCGGCTTTTGGCTTGCAGGTTTTCCAGAAAACTGTGCCTTTCCTGGCCTTTTTCGCGGACTCGTTCTTGATAAACTCGCTTGTTTTCCAACTGCAAAATTTGATTGGCGGTGGCGGATATTTCCTGCTGCAATTGCGGTTGGCGCTGCTGCTGCTGAACTTGCACCTGTCGGTTGATTTCCTCTAAGCGGGCTGTTAAACCGGCGCGGGCGCGATCGAGCTTTTGTTGCTTTTGCTGCTGCTGTTGTAGCAGCGGCGAAACTTGCAATTGCAATTGGTCGAGTTCGCTGAGGCGCGATCGAACTGCTTGCAACTGTGCGAGTCCTTTGTCAACCTCCGGCTGCTGTTTGAGAACATCTAGAACATCTTTTTCATCCTGTTCTAAAACATCTAATTGAGCTTGCAATTGCTGAATTTTGCTTTGCAAAAAGCTCAATTCCTCGCGCTGCTGTTCCTGCAATTTTTGTCGCTGATTTTGGGCTTCTTGGTTAGCTTTGAATTTGCCAGCCTGAGTTTCTTCTGTGGCTTGCAAGCCCTGAAAGTAAGCAATACCTGCTGTTATTTCATTTTCTTGTTTAAGGAGAGCTTGCAGCTCATTTTCTTGTTGTTTGGCCGCGCTGAGTTCTTGCTGCAAGCGACGGCATTCTTGAGAGATATTGTAGTGCTGTTGCTGATGGCCGGCGAGGAGTTTTTGCCAAGTTTGGCGGTTGTGGTGCTGGAGTTGCAGTTGCTGCAACTCGGCTGTGTCGGCTTGCTGCTGCTGCTGAAGCAAATCGGTTGTTTGCTGCAATTGAATTTGTTCGTCGCAGATTGCCTCTTTTTGTTGCAGTTGCTCTTGTACGGTTTGCAAACTGTGTTTGAGGACTTCGACTTTGGCTTTAAATTCTCTGGCTTTTTCCTTGGCTTGTTCGGCTAAAGTGTCGTATCGATCGAGTTTAAGGAGGTTGGCTAAAACTTGCTTGCGTTCTGGTGGCTTTTTGAGCATAAACTCATCAGCTCGCCCCTGCCGCAAATAGGCCGAGTTAATAAAAGTATCGTAATCTAATTTGATATGTTCGAGGATTTTCTGCTGAGTATTTCTCAGCCCCTTGTCGGTGAGGGTGCGAAAATTCACCCCCCCCGGCCCCCCCTTACCAAGGGGGGGAGAAGAATTAGATGCTTCGGGCCCCCCTTTACCA
>PVWI01000457.1 GCA_003003725.1 filamentous cyanobacterium Phorm 6
ACGGTAAGCTGAAAGTTGATGTCACCTTTGCCGGCAACAATAAACCGATATCAGGAAATTTGTCCTTTGTTAACAATACGGTTGACAATTCGACTGGTTCAATTCAACTGATTGGTGATTTCAATAACGCAGACGGGAAACTATTCCCAGGTCAATTTGTCAATACTACATTAACCTTATCTCAACAACCAAATGCGATCGTTGTTCCCTCCCAAGCAGTACAAACCGGGCCGAAGGGACAATTCGTGTTTGTCGCGCAGTTCGACGATACGGTAGATAATGTGCCTGTGGTTGTCGGGAATACAATCAACGGTTTAACTGTGATCAAAAAAGGTCTGAATGCGGGTGATGATATTGTGATTGACGGACAAGCTAATCTGGTTGATGGCGGCAAGATTGTCGTTAAAACCGCAGCGGATGCTCAAGATAATTCAGAGTCTAGTAAAGGGGATAAGTCAGACACATCTGGGGATAAAAAATCTCCCGATAAATCCGCAGGTGATTCCAATTCATCGGGAAATAAATCTGGGAAATCGCGCAAAAATCCTTAGGGTGATCTGTTTTAGATTTTGGATGTGATGATGAGGCCTCGATCCCCCCTAGCCCCCCTTAAGAAGGGGGGAACCGGAAGTGTTCAAAGTCTCTCTTTCTTCAGGTGAGAATCGGAAGTGTTCAAAGTCTCCCTTCTTGAGGTGAGAATTAGAAGCATTCAAAGTCCCCCTTGCTTTCGGGGGATTTAGGGGGATCGAGATTTGGGAAAAAACGAAATATATCAAATAACGGCAATTCTATTCTAATCTTAAACTGGTATACATAAATGAATCTATCAGAACCATTTATCCGCCGTCCAATTATGACCACCTTGGTGATGGCGGCGATTCTAATCTTTGGTTGGATGAGTTATCGACTGCTACCAATTAGCGATTTACCCAACGTCGATTATCCCACAATTCAAGTTAGCGCTTCCCGCCCCGGTGCTAGCCCAGAAACGATGGCTGCATCGGTGGCGCGCCCGCTAGAAAAGCAATTTTCCAGCATTGCGGGACTCGATACGCTAACCTCAACCAGTACCAGCGGCAAAACTCAAATTACCCTGCAATTCAATCTCAGTCATAATATTGATGATGCGGCGCAGGATGTGGAATCGGCAATTTCTTCAGCAGCGGGACAAATACCCAACGATTTACCAAATCCGCCGACTTATAGCAAAGTCAATCCCGCCGACGGGCCAATTCTTTATCTGTATCTTACCTCCCCAACTTTGCCGCTTTCTGAGGTTGATAGCTACGCGCAAAGTTATCTCGCGCAAAAACTTTCGACAATCAACGGTGTGGCGCAAGTTCAGATTTACGGTTCCCAAAAGTATGCTGCTAGAATTCAACTCGATCCGCAACAGTTAGCAGCGCGGCAAATTGGCATCGATAAAGTGCAAACTGCTATCCAACAAGGTAATGTTAATTTACCTACAGGAAGCCTTTCGGGAAGTCATAAAAACTTTGCTGTGCAAACTAACGGACAGCTTAAAGATGCTGCTGCATTCCGCCGTTTGATTGTAACATATAAGAACGGTCAACCTATTTATCTCGAACAATTAGGGCGAGTGGTTGACAGTGTAGAAAATACTCAACTTGCTAGTTGGTATAATAACGATCGCGCAATTATCCTCACAATCCAGAGACAGCCGGGTACGAATACTGTAGAAGTGGTAGATACGATTCAAAAATTGCTACCAAGTTTGCAAGCCCAGATGCCAAGTTCGATCGCACTTGGTGTCATGTACGATGCGTCTCAATCGATTCGCGAGTCTGTCGATGATGTCCGGTTTACGCTGGTTTTGACGATCGCCCTTGTCATCTTAGTCATCTTCGTCTTTTTACGCAACCTGTCAGCCACAGTCATTCCCAGCTTAGCGCTACCGGTGTCGCTGATTGCCACCTTCGGCGTGATGCACCTGTTCAACTACTCACTAGATAACTTGTCAATGATGGCCCTGACGCTATCCGTGGGCTTTGTAGTCGATGATGCGATCGTCATGCTCGAAAACATCGTCCGCCACATCGAAGCCGGAGAAACCCCACGAGAGGCGGCGCTAAACGGTTCCAGGGAAATCGGTTTTACCATTTTATCGATGACACTTTCCTTGGTGGCGGTGTTTATCCCGATGTTATTTATGAGTGAGTTGCTAGGGCGCTTGTTTCATGAATTTGCCGTCACGATTGCAGTTTCAATTTTGGTTTCCGGCTTTGTATCTTTGAGTTTGACACCGATGTTGTGCAGCCGTTTTCTCCGCCCGGTAAATCACGCCAATCAAAGCAAACTTTATCAAGCTTCCGAGTACGTGTTCGATAAAATTTTGAGCTTGTACGATTGGAGTCTCAAAATAGTCTTAAAGTTTCACCGCACCACAATGATTTTATCATTAGTCATGGTGTTCGCCACAGTTGGATTATTTATCGCAGTTCCCAAAGGCTTTATTCCCAGCCAAGATACGGGACAAATTACCGGAATTACCCAAGCCGCCCAAGATGCTTCCTTTGATGAATTATCTCGCCACCAACAAGCCGTTGTCAACGCGATTCGGCAAGATCCAAACGTGGAAGCAGTCAACTCGAACATCGGCGCAGGAGCGAGCGCAAATGTCGGCGGGGCGGCGGTTGCAGGAAATTCTGGCAGTTTGTTTATTCGGCTCAAAGAGCGATCGCAACGACAGATGGGGGCGGATGAAATTGTGCAAAATTTGCGATCGCAATTAGCAGAAATTCCCGGCATTCAAGTCTTCTTACAAAACCCTCCAGCAATTCCACTGGGCACGCAACAAAGCACGGGATTATACCAACTGGCGCTGCAAAGTTCCGACGTTTTACCGCTGCGAGAATACGTGCCGCAACTGGTTAACAAAATGAAAGCAATGCCGGAAATTCAGGATATAAACAGCGATTTGCAGATGACTTCTCAAATCAAAGTTGACATCAATCGCGACAAAGCCTCAGCTTTAGGAATCACCGCCAGTCAAATCGAAAATACGCTGAGAAGTGCCTACGGCGCTTACCAAGTTTCCACGATTTACGGTGCGAGTAACCAGTATCAAGTCATTTTGGAACTCGAACCGAAATATCAAAAAGATCCGAATGCTTTGAAGCAGCTTTATAGAACCCATTTGACATCTTTTACGGTCTTGTGGTAGCGTGACCGTAAAAGCATTATCCAGTAGCAGCCATGCCT
>PVWI01000122.1 GCA_003003725.1 filamentous cyanobacterium Phorm 6
CCTTCTTCCTTCTTCCTTCTTCCTTCTTCCTTCTTCCTTCACCTAGCGTGTCTCCAAACTTTCCAGCTAGCGTATCCCAACAAACTGGTCGCACCCATCGCGTAAATGATGCCGCTGGGGACTGAAAAAGCTAAGGCTAAACTTCCCACCCACAGCGTCAGGGCGTAAATAAACAAAACCGCAAATCGATGGGATAATCCTGCATCCAGCAATCGGTGGTGGAGGTGGCGTTTGTCAGCAATAAACGGTGATTTGCCGTTACGGAGTCGATCGAGAATCACCGCCGACATATCTAAAATCGGTACAGCTAAGATTAAATATGGCAGTAACACAGAAGTAACAGCCGTAGTTTTAACTAACCCAATTACTCCGACTCCAGCCAGAGTAAACCCGATAAAATAAGCGCCGCCATCTCCCATGAAAATTTGAGCCGGATTGAAATTGTAGCGCAGAAAACCCAAGGCCCCGCCAGCTAAAGCCGCTGCAATTAGGGCTGCAGCCGGTTGGTGCATTGATAAACTGACAATCAGCATTACAACTGCTGCAATCCCTGAAACTCCGGCTGCTAAACCGTCCAAACCGTCAATCCAGTTGATGGCGTTGGCCATACCGACGAGCCAAATCACGGTAATTGGCAAGCTCAGCCAGCCCAGATCCGTCAGTCCCAAGGATGGAACTGTCAGAAACTCGATTTGTACCCCTGCCATCCAAACGATGCTGGATACGCCAATTTGCATGAGCAAGCGTTTTATGGCTGAGAGTGAAAATAGGTCGTCTGCTAAACCGATGAGGAAGAATCCGATGCCGCCGAGGGTGACTCCCCAAATTTGGTATTCATCTTTGGGATTGAGAACTTGTCCGCTAGCATCGATGAAGCCTCCACAGAGCCAGACAATTAAAAGAGCAAGGATAGTGCCTAGAAAGATAGAGACTCCTCCCAGGCGCACCATCGGGCGCTGGTGGACTTTTCGCTCGCCTGGTCGATCGACTCGCCCGCTTTTGAGACCAATGGTTTTGACTATTGGCGTACTCCAGAGGACGACGATCGCAGAAACCAGAAAAGCGAGTACATGGTACAGATACTGGTGCGGCATCTGAAATTAATTTTAAATAGTGCGGGCAATTATACTGTCAGGCAGAGTCTACTACATTTCAGATGGCTTATCACAAGGAAACATCTTTAAGTGCGACTGGGGGTTTGGGAGCCGGAGATTTCTCCGATTGGAAGTTGCAGGAGCGCAAATTGTGAGGTTTTTCACTTATAACTCTCGAATTAAGGGCTAGTAAATCGATCTTTCGCAACCTTTAAGAGTCGATCAATATTTAGCGAGCGGGCCCAGTTGAATGGTATTGTTCGCGATCGACAAATACCATTACTCAAACCAGCCCCGCCCGACAAATATCTTTAGTAAAACCGCCTTTTGCGATCGATATTTTTGGTAAAAACCGCTGATCAAGATCGCTACCCGCAACTTTCAATCTTTTGTGGCTCTTTTACCTTTTTACGAGAAAGAATTGGTTGAAAGCCGGAACACGAGTGAGGGAGAAATTAAAATCAGACTATTCATTACTCCAATCCTCTTCCTTCTAGATAGAGGTCGCTCTCAAGCTGTCAACTGTCAACTGTCAACTGTCAACTGTCAACTGAACCGTACACTTCCAACTACCAATTCCCCGTCACGGATCAGGAAAATTAAGCTAGTGCCGGCACTTTCAAGGACAAGTGCGGATATAACGGGAAGCGACCGCAAAGTGCCGCAACTCGCCGCAGACAATCGGCGGCGACGGTTTCATCATCTGGATTTAATAGTCGATCGGCAATAATATTACCAATCTCGGTAAATTCAGGAGTTCCCATTCCCCTCGTCGTCATCGCCGCCGAACCTAGTCTCAAACCGCTGGTGACAAAAGGCGATGCCGGATCGAAAGGCACGGTATTTTTATTAGCAGTAATATTCACACCGCTGACTAATCGATCGGCTACTTTGCCTGTCATATTGACCGATTGCAAATCAATTAACATTAAGTGATTGTCAGTGCCACCGGAAACGAGTTTTAAACCCCGCTGCTGCAACTGTGCAGCTAAAGCCCGCGCATTTTCTATTACTTGACCGGAATAAGTTTTAAATTCGGGTTTTAATGCTTCGCCAAAAGCTACTGCTTTGCCCGCAATCACGTGTTCCAAAGGCCCACCCTGAGAGCCAGGAAACACAGCTTTGTCAAACTTTTTGCCTAGTTCTATGTCATTTGTCAAAATCAAGCCACCACGGGGGCCGCGCAGAGTTTTGTGAGTGGTAGTTGTGACTGCATGACAGTGCTGAATCGGGCTGGGGTGGTGGCCTGTGGCGACTAACCCGGCGATGTGGGCGATATCGGCGAGCAGATAAGCTCCGATTTCGTCGGCGATCGCTCTAAACTTCTCAAAGTTGATAATTCGCGAATAAGCTGAATAGCCGCAAATTAGCAATTTTGGTCGGTTTTGTTTGGCCTGTTTCAAAATTTCGTCGTAGTCTAACTGTTCTGTTTCTTTGCTGACACCGTAGTGAAAAGCTTTGAACCATTTGCCAGATACGTTAACCGGCGAACCGTGGGTCAAGTGTCCGCCGTGAGACAGATCCATGCCCATAATTCCGTCCCCAGGCTCTAGCAAACTCAAAAACACTGCAAAGTTGGCTTGAGCGCCGGAGTGGGGCTGGACGTTGGCGTGAGCGGCTCCAAAAAGCTGTTTGGCGCGATCGATCGCAATTTGCTCGATGCCGTCAATAAATTCGCAGCCGCCGTAGTAGCGTTTCCCTGGCAATCCTTCGGCGTACTTATTTGTCAGCACAGAGCCTTGAGCTGCCATTACCGCTGCGGAGGTAAAGTTTTCGCTGGCGATGAGCTCTAGGTGATCTCGCTGGCGCCCAAGCTCTTGCCCGATTAAATCAGCAATTAGCGGATCGGTTTTGGAAAGAAAGTCAAAGTTAGAGTCCGTCACAATAATCAACCTCTTAAGAAATTTGGGGATTGGGAATTGGCGATCTTATACCTTACTATGGATTTCGCACCATTGACAGAAATATTACGTTGTGTTCAGGTTAAGCTCTTTGTCCCAAACTCCTGACATACAATGAAATTACTGGTGTGAAACCTGCCGGAGGTATCAAATGTTAGTTATTCTAATGGAAAATCAGATGCTTGCCCCTCAGTGTGTTTGCCAAGGTTGTGTGCTCGCCGATCGCACGGGCCAACCGCGCTGGAGTGGTGGAGAGCTGCGCTGTGGCCATCCAGTTGCCAAACCTACGGAAAATTTGCCCGATCGGTACGAGTGTCTAATGGGCTTCGTCATTGCCAATATTAAATAATCATGGGCCAAACAGGGCAAACAGGGCATCGGCCAAACAGGGCATCGGCCAAACAGGGCATCGGCCTTCCCAGTGACTATTGAACCCGACTCGATCTAAGTACCGCTGAATCTACTCGGCTCTGAGTGTGGGAAAATTCCGGGCGAGTCGGAACACTGAGCCTGCTGCTGCGTTATCCTGAGTGTAACGGGAATTGATAGTTAAATCGATCGACTCAGGAGAGTTCATTATGACTTGGCGCGGATCTACGACTGTTCCAGACCGGATTTTTGCTTGTTTGCCTTATTTGCTGCCGCTGATTGACGGGCTTGCCTTTGGCAGGTTTCTGTTTACACAGTTTCCTGTCCTGCAACTGTTGTTGATACCGCTATCTCCATTGATGCAAATTTATAGTTTGCCCTTTGCTAGCTTGGTTATTTTCTTTGCCCTGTATTTAGGAGTAGTTAGAAACGAAAACATCAGTCACTTCATTCGTTTTAATGCGATGCAGGCGATTCTTTTAGACATTATTTTGATGCTCTGCGGTTTGGTTTTGCCAATTTTTTCAAAAGGCTTGCAAGTTGCATTTATTGCAGAAACTCTTTATAACATGGTCTTTTTGGGCGCTTTGGCTGCATTCTTCTATGCAGTCGTTCAATCGGCTTTGGGACGCTATGCAGAAATTCCGCCGCTTTCGGATGCTGTTTATATGCAGGTACGATAGTAAGTTGACAGTTGGCAGTTGACAGTTGACAGTTGGCGGTTGACAGTTGGCAGTTGACAGTTGGTTCTAATTACCAATTACCAATTCCTACTGACTGATGACTAATGACTAATGACTGTATTTTCCAGACTACCAATGCCTTCTATTTCAATGCGGACTCGATCGCCTATTTGTAGCGGCCCTACTCCTTGCGGCGTTCCAGTCAGTATCACATCGCCGGGAATCAGGGTCATGATTTGACTGATGTAGGAGACTAGAAAGTCTGGGGAAAATACCATGCGATCGATCGGGGATGACTGTACCGGTCGATCGCTCCCATTGACAAAAGTCTGCAACTGTGCAGCCGGAGTCAATTCGCGGACAATCCAAGGCCCAAGGGGACAAAACGTATCGAAACCTTTCGCCCGAACCCATTGATTATCGCGCTTTTGCAAATCTCTAGCTGTTACGTCGTTAGCGATGGTATAGCCCCAAATTTTGCCATGTGCTTGTTCGGGAGTGCAGTTGACGCAATGTTCGCCAATCACCAAGGCCAATTCTCCTTCGTAGTCTACCCTTTCCGACTGCTGCGGATAGCGAATCGCTGCACCTGTGGCGATGACAGCACTGGGCGGCTTAAAAAACAGCAGAGGCTCAGCAGGTACGGAACTACCCATTTCGGCGGCATGATCGCTATAATTTTTGCCGACGGCGATAATTTTTGAGGGAGAGCACGGGGCGAGAATTTGGTAACTATCTGGTGCAAGTTCCAAATCTGTTGGTTGTCCTTTTAACCAGGGAGGTGCATCAAATACTTGAACGCTGCGGCTAAGTTGCAGCAAACCGTAATGGATGTGTCCTTGTGTTGTTTTAACTCGAACGTAGCGGTGGGCCATACTATTTTAGATTTTGGATTTTAGATTTTGGATTAAATAGGACTTTCAGTAGGATACATATAAACACGAATCTAGGGATAATTACTGAGAATTTATTACTCGATCGACCTTTAAGATTTTTGCTGTATCATTTTTAACCCGCTTTCGGTGCAAACTCCGTGCAGCGGTTTGTCCCAAGAGTCGGCTGGTAGCTGAGTTAGCAAGGCAAATTCAAAGATTGTGGCGATCGTAATTTTTGATTCCCACTCAGGTAAACTTAGCATTCGATCATAATAGCCGCCGCCGTAGCCCAAGCGATAGCCGCGAACATCGCAACCTACGGCTGGTACGAGGATTAAATCTACTTCTGAACAATCTATTTTTGGAGCATCAGGCTGTGGTTCTAGGATGCCGTAAGCTCCAGTATGTAAAGCATCTCCGGGCTGCCAGATGTGCCAGGATAGCTGTTTGCCGACACAGCGGGGAAATCCCCATTTTTTAGGGGTGGTAAATAGGGGACTTAAATCTGGTTCTTGGCGAAAACTGAAGTAGGCGAGGACTGTTTTTGCTCTTTCAAATAGGGGCGAGTTTTGCAGGTGATTGCAGAGGCGATCGCTCTTTTGTCTCCATTCTTGTGCTGATAGGGATTTGCGGGTGTTGAGGAGCGATTTTCTTAATTCAGTTTTAGTTAATGAAGGTTCAGGAGTATTCATATCTCATATTAAATCATCGCTGCGGGTAGGGAAACGGCAATGCCCATTGGTATCAACTTAAGCCTGAAACAATTGATAAATCTCGCTTTTAGCCCAGTCTAGATCCCCCTAAATCCCCCTTAAGAAGGGGGACTTTGATAAGACTCTTGTCCCCCCCTTCTTAAGGGGGAGTAGGGGGCAAGCTAAGGGGGGATCTGGCCTTAATAGTCAAACAGCAGTCTCTGACTGGGTTTGACGTTAAGTTGACACTAATGGGCAATGCCGTGTCCCTACAGATATCGTTGCTAATTAACCGGATTTGAGAGCACATATTGTCTCACCACAGGACAAACGTTGAATAGCGTTTCATTCTCCTGTTCTTCTATTTCAACGAGCGATCGCCTCCCCAAAGATTGCAGCCCGTTGAATAACTCCGAAGGCGATAAGTCGGCATCTTTTAACAATTGCTCTATGGAAACAGGATTCGCTTCGCGGCTGAGTCTGGAGATTAGCTTTTTCTCTAATTCTGACAAACGATTTATCTGCGGGTGCAATGTTGCTGCCAATTCTTCCCCTAAGAATAGCATATCATATTTCAAAAATTCTGCAACCCTACCTCGGAATATTTCTTGAATGGTAGTGGCGACTATTTTCAACCACAATGGATTGCCTCGGTAAGCGTTAATTAGGTTTTCCCATTTTTCGGGATTGAGTAATTTTTTATTGCGGAAAATTTCGGCTGCTGCTGTACCTATGCCTTTGAGTTGTAAGCTGCGAACTGGTGAATTTTCACCTTTTAAGGCGGTAATTTCTCTGGGAGGTTCCCAACTGTTGAGGATTAAGCAACTGTTGTGGGTTGTTTCTCCGATTTGTCTCAAGAGGATGCTGTAATTTTCGCATTCTGGGCGGTAATTTCCTGCTAGTTGTCCGCTGCCCAGAATGGTTTGCACGTCGTCGAGGATAATGAGACAGCGGTTTTTTCGCAGATATTCCATTAACAGGGAAAGTCGATCGGGAATGCTGGTAGGGAGTTCGATTTCGGGTTTATTTAAGAGAAATTCTAGGAGATTTTTTAGGGTAGTTTCTAACGGTGGGGAGTGGCGGAGACTTCGCCAGATGACGCATTCAAAGTTATGCTGAATTTTTTGGATGAGGTGGAGGGAAAGTGCGGTTTTGCCAATACCGCTTATTCCTAATATTGCTGCGAGGTTGCACTTTTCTTGGACGATCCATTTTTCCAGGGTAGCGAGTTCGGATGTACGCGCGTGCGAGCTATCGCCATCAGGCGAATCGGACAATGATGAAATATGAGGTGCGTCTGCTAAGTCTAGTCTGGTTTGGGGTTGGGAGGTGTCTGAGGTGGGGGTTGAGGGCGATCGGCTTTTTGGAATTTCTGAAGATTGCAAACTATTATCACAGACATTTACATTACCAATCTGTAAAGAATTTTTTCCATAATTTGAAAAGTAGGCAAATTGCGACCTCTCCAATGCAGACCTAAAATTTAATTTATTGACATTTTCACCTAATACATCTGAGAGAACTTGCCATAATTCAGAGGCCACATTTCTGACATGACCTTCAGTGCAGTGAGATTCTTCTGCAATTTTAGAGTATCTTTGACCTTTCCATGCACCCCGCAGGATAGCTTGTTGCAGATCGTCCAAGTGTTCTCCTGTTTTGGTAAAAACTAGGTTGTCAGCCAATTTCAAGACTTTTTTAACGTCCATTGGGTGGGTAGGCGTGAAAGTTTTGCCTATTCTATCATATTTTTTATGACATTTTATGACAAAGATGACATAATCTGACTTTTGGGTGACAGAGTAGTTTTAACAATTGATTACATTTTATTATTTTTTATCATAGACTAAAATGAAAAACTATGTATATGATAAATCTACGGAATTACAGGCTGTAATTTAAGATCGATAATTGAATGCCGTGTTGTTTATTTGCTTTGTCAAGTAGGAGAATCAAGCTATGTCTGTATTCAACACAAATGATGAAGAGCAAGCAAGAAACTGGTTAGAAAGTCTGAAGGAAAAGCTGCAAGCAGCGCAGGGTCAAAAATTCACTTTTTTATTGGTTGGTCGTACAGGAGTTGGGAAATCAAGCACTGTAAATAGTTTAATGGGTAAAACACTTGCTGTAGTCGGTGACTATGAACCTTGTACAATGGAGATTAAAAAGTATGAGAATGAAATTAATGGAATTAATTTCACTATAATTGATACTCCTGGCTTGTGTGATGATCTTGAAGAAGTTGGAAATGATTATAAATATTTAGAACGTATGCGTTCCGATGTCAGCCAGGTTGACTCTATGTGGTTTGTCAGTCGTTTGGATGAAACAAGGGTTACTAATGACGAAAAACGAGGAATCAAACTGATTTCTGAGACTTTCGGTTCCAAAGTTTGGGGACAAGCTGTTATTATATTTACCTTTGCAGGTGCAAAGAATGCCTCAGACTATCCGATTGCATTGGAGAAAAGGACAGAACTCATTCGGAAAGAAATCGCTAGATACACTGGGATTGGAATAGCAAATAACGTTCCGTCGGTTGCAGTTGATAACACAAGTAAGATCACCCCCGATGGAGAACAATGGTTAGGTGAACTTTATACCCAGATATATGCAAGAATTTCTGCTAAAGGTGCAGCACCATTTCTCATGGCAACTGTAGAGCGCATCAAAGGACCTGAAAAGAAAAGAGAAGTTATCAGAGAAACAATCTATGAGCCAGTTCCAACATATACACCTATTGAGCTTAATCAGAGGCAGGCAGCAGTAGTCCAAAATAAAACTGCTGAAGTGTTAGGTCTTGCAAGTGCGGGAGCAAGTGTTGGGGCTGTAATTGGCTCTCTAGGTGGACCCGTCGGTGCTGCTGTCGGGGGTGCAGTTGGTGGAGTAATAGGATTTATTGGTGGGTTGTTCCGTTGGTAAAGTATGCGTAAATTTCTGCTGGTAGGACGGACAGGTGTTGGTAAATCAAGTTTTATCAATGCGGCGTTTGGTAGTTACATTGCTGAGACTTCAGAATATGAAGCTTGTACAAAAATTGTTGAGCATTATGCTTACAAAACTCCTCTAGGCGATGTGTCTCTTATCGATACACCTGGATTAGCTGAGGATGACGAAGCCTGTGATGAAGCCTACCTATCTTTAGTACGGGCTAAAGTTAATTTAGCTCAGATTTATGCAACCATCTATGTGACTAGGCTTAACGAAACTCGTTTTCGTCCAGACGAAAAGCGAACACTACGCCTTTTGACTAATCGACTTGGTGCATCTATTTGGAATCGCTCTATTCTTGTTTTAACGTTTGCTGCATCTATACCTAACCATCAACTAGAGATAGTTGCAGAAAAAAGGAGTCAACAAATTTTTGAGTTTATCCAAAATCTCACCAAAGAACAGGATATTGACAAAATATTTCAAGGATTTGAGCAAACATGGTTAGTGGATAATATTGTAGATAATTGGACATCTGATGGATTACCTATTCTCTCAGTATTAACAAATTGATCTGTAATCGCTTCCTTTCGTCGTTAATGACACTTATCAAGTCATTAGACAACAAACTTGCGATTGAGTTTACCATAACCTCATCCCCAAGCGCGATCGCCCTTCCTTCACTGAGGCGCGATCGCCTTTATAATAACAGAAGACAGGATATCTAAGCACTTTCCTCGATTAAATCTGCTTCCGCATCCCGCCGTCTATTCATCCCTTTTTCAATGCTCGTTCCCAGCCAAATTCGTTTCATTTTGCGAATTTGTTCAGCAATTTTATTCACATTCTTTTTCGTGACCAAATCACGAACTACACGCATTTCTAGGCGACGGTTTCCCTGCATACTTGTGCCGCGATTGAATACCAAACTTACCAATCCTCCTTGAACATCTGCGGGCAATTGTTCAAAACCGGGAAATGCTTCTTTTGTCAGATTATAAAATTTCGGCACTGTGACAACATTAAAAACTTCCCAGGCTAATTCCCAGGGAACAATGATGTCTCTAACACTAGCTAAACGTTCTTTTGCTGCATCCTCTGTCAACCCGCAGCAGTTACTCAAACGCTGTTGCTCGACATCTCGTAATTTGTGCCAATCTTGGTTAAAAACTTCTACAGTGTTGTAACCGAGATCGTAACCGATGCCGATCGTAATTCCCGATGCTCCTTCCGGCCAAGTTGGGCGCTGCAAAAAGCTTTCGTAATATTCCCGTCCGCCACCGACCTCAAATTCTAAGATTAGGTCGATCGCCCTATACGACAAAAGTGACGACCCCAAAAGTTCTCCGGGGAACAAAGCAGCTAGGGTTTTGGGGCCCGCGATGCCGTCTACCAAAAATCTTTGATTAGTCTGAAATTGTTTGAGGGCTGCTTCAGTTTTTGGCCCAAACTTACCGTCTGCACTCCCTGAATTCAACTCCAACTCCAGCAAGCGTTTTTGAAGTTTAACAACATCAGAACCAGATGCACCTAATTTTAGAGTTTTCATAACCTGTTTTGTTTTGATACTATCGGCAAATTAATTTTTGCCCCACATTATACCACAACACTGATTTTCCAAACTATTTGATTAATTCTGCCTCAGTCAGCAGAGCAAAATCGCGCGGATTATTTAGCACAAAACAGTCATTTTCTTTAATTAAATCGCCAAAACAGGTTACGGGCGATCGCGCTTCATAAGCCTTGAGGGCCAACTGATAATCAGATCCGCTCAATTCCAGATAAATTTTTCTCAGCTTCCCCACTACAAATCCCATTAATGTAATTTTGCAGGTTGCCGATTCTTCCCCGTGTACTTTATTAATCCATCCTGAAATTGAAACATTAGGTAAAGCAGTGATTAAATCGCTGAGAATATCTAGCTGAGAGCGATTTTCTACCACTTCTAGCGTCTTAAAAGCTTCGGCAATAAGCTGATGGGCATCAAATTCTTGTCTCACAGGCTGCTTGATTTCAAAAATCTGACCGACATCATTCTTTTTGTGCCAAATCCAAGTATTCTCATAAACTAAAGCAACTTTTTGCCAGCCATTTGTCTCTAAGTGTTCTGCTAACACATTGGGATCTATAGTTTGGAAAACTTCCTTGTCTTTGACAGTTACTTTCACGGTAAACCTCCTTGACTAAGACGCTGCATAATAGACTTTAGAGCCTCTACTGTGAACTGATTAGAGCGGGATAACTCAACTGTTACATTCGCTGTATTGAGTCTTTCTGGCTGTCCCCGCAGCGACAGTAGGCGCAATACCTCATGCACATTTCGTCTTCAGACTGCTGCAACCAGTTTTCTAAATTTTCCGGCACTAAAACTAGCACTAACAGGCGCGGAACCTGGGAATTGATGATCAAATCCCTATAGTTTTTTATCCTCACCGGATATCGGATGAACTGCCCGTCGAGTACATCCCTTGAGGTACATTTCAATTGTAGGTTAAGCTCAGGAGAAAAAACTACTCCCTCACCGCCTCTTGCCACAATCTTCAAATCAATGCTGTCATCATCTACCTCTGGCTGACTGACAGAAAAACCTCCTACTGCTGCAACGGCACGCACATAAGCTTTGCTCAAAAGTTCTTTCTGTTGGTTCAGTTCCATTGCAAAATAAACATCTGCGAAAATAATATATTTTACAATAAAAGTGTTCTACAAGTAATTATTGTAGGAGAACTATCCCCAAAAGGCGATGGGTTGATATCGTGTCCGCTCGATTGACCGATATAAGATTGGTTCGTAGTGTGGACTTTAGTCCGCAATATAAAGCGGACTAAAGTCCACACTACGAACGGTTTTTCTTACGCTCATCGAACGGACATGATATGATTTCTTAGTTTGCTTGGCGCGGACATCGTTTGACAAGGAGAGGTTTTAACCGCCAATTATTAATGTAAAAAAGCCCCGGTTTATTCAAAAAACCGGGGCTTTATTAACTCAAGCTGCGTGTTTTCGATACCAATCAATCGTATTTTTCAACCCTTCCTTAAAGCCCATCTCAGCCACAAAACCAAACCTTTCCTTAGCCCTTTGGGTATCCAAACAGCGGCGCGGCTGACCGTTCGGTTTGTCTGTTTCCCAAACAATTTCTCCCTCAAATCCCATCAATTCGCAAATGGTTTCCACTAACTCGCGAATTTTAACTTCACTATTTGTTCCCAAATTAACCGGGTCAGATTCATTGTAAAATTGAGCCGCCATCACAATTCCCCGCGCTGCATCTGTGGAATACAAAAACTCGCGGCTGGGGCTGCCATCTCCCCAAACTGGCAGTGTTTTGTCTCCCCTTTCTTGGGCTTCGTAGACTTTGCGAATTAATGCGGGGATGACGTGGGAACTTTTCGGGTCAAAGTTATCTTCCGGGCCGTACAAATTTACTGGTAGCAAGTAGATACCGTTAAATCCGTACTGCTGGCGGTAGGATTGCAGTTGTACTAATAAGGCTTTTTTTGCTATTCCGTAAGGTGCGTTGGTTACTTCGGGATATCCGTTCCACAGGTCGTCTTCTTTGAAGGGAACTGGGGTTAAGTTGGGATAGGCGCAAATTGTACCGACGCAGACGAATTTTTCGACTCCTGTTTCGTAGGCTGCGTGGATTAGTTGCGCGCCCATCATCAAATTGTCGTAAAATAGTTCTGCTGGTTTGATTAAGTTTAAACCGATGCCGCCGACGTGGGCTGCTAAGTGGATGATGATGTCTTGTTTGTCGGCGGCGCGTTTGCAGTTTTCCATGACGCGGAGGTCGCAGTCGATCGATCGCGTTACGGCAATTTTATCAGCATCAGCTCCTGCTTTGACTAACTGGTCAATTACCTGACGGCCCAGGAAACCCGCGCCACCGGTGACTAGAATGCGTTTGTTGCTTAAATCCAAGCTTGTCATAATTTTATCCTCGGAATTTTCAATAAAGGTCGATCGACAATTTCCATTCTCAAATTGTTGACTTTAGCTAAAAAAGCTTTCAACTACAGGATGCGCTTGTCAACAAATCCGTTTTAGCTGCTGTAGATAAGCACAATACACCCCGTCCGCACCCAAAAATTAGACTTATGTGCCGCGAGTTCTCAGCGATCATTTTAATGGTTTTGTTAGCTCGCACATCCAAAAATTTTCCTAGCAATTAAGCTGATTCTTTGAATGCCCAAGCTAATAGCTGCAACAATCTTATCATCAGTTAATGAACAATTTGTAGAGGAAATCCCCGGTGCACCCCTTTCGCGGCGAATCGGGGCAGACACGGGCACTACCTACAAATTGTTAGCAGTGACGGCTAAGTTTTGCGACTTAATCAAATCCGTTACCAGAACCTCGTTCCTGCTTTTCGAGAGCTTTAATATCAGCATCTACCATTAAATGTACTAACTCTTCAAAAGTTACAGAAGGTTCCCAATTCAACTGCTTGCGGGCCTTGGTCGAATCGCCAATCAACAGTTCGACTTCTGCCGGACGCAGGTAGCGTTCGTCAAACTCCACATATTTTTGCCAATCTAAATTGACGTAATTAAAGGCCAAATCCAGAAATTCTTTAATGGAATGAGTCTCATTGGTAGCAATGACAAAATCGTCAGGCTTATCTTGTTGCAGAATTAGCCACATCGCCCGCACGTAGTCTTTAGCATAACCCCAGTCCCGCTTGGAATCGAGATTACCCAAATAAAGTTTTTTCTGTTTGCCGGCGACAATTCTGGCAACAGCGCGAGTAATTTTGCGGGTGACAAAAGTTTCGCCCCGGCGCGGAGATTCGTGATTGAACAAGATGCCGTTGGAGGCAAAAAGTCCGTAAGATTCGCGATAATTTACTGTTTGCCAGTGAGCGTAAACTTTGGCGCAAGCGTAAGGACTTCTGGGATAAAAAGGAGTTGTTTCCTTCTGCGGAACTTCCTGCACCAAACCAAACATTTCTGAAGAACCTGCTTGATAAAACCGCACTTCTATGCCTGTGCGATTCTGGTAGTCCCGTATTGCTTCTAACAAACGTAATACTCCCATCCCTACGGCATCAACCGTATATTCCGGCGAGTCAAAACTAACTCGAACGTGAGATTGAGCACCTAAGTTATAAACTTCTACTGGCTGAACTTGTTCCAATATTCGGCGCAGAGTAGTGCCGTCGGTTAAGTCGCCGTAGTGCAGAAACAGCCGTGCACCCTCGCTGTGAGGATCGACATAGATGTGGTCAATGCGATCGGTATTGAAACTAGAACTGCGCCGGATAATCCCGTGAACTTCATATCCTTGTTCTAGCAGTAATTCGCTCAAGTAGGAGCCGTCTTGACCTGTAATACCTGTTATTAGCGCTCGCTTGCGTTGCGTCATCTGAATTTTCCTTTGACAGGCTGTGTTAATTAATTTGGGACGTTCCGGCCAGAGGCTGTTTTTGCCTGCCGATCGTATTCTTCAGCTCTACATTAACTTACAATTCTTCGATCGGCATCAAGGAAGTGTTTAGTTTTGGTAAAGAGTTGGTCGCTTGCTGTCAGTAGTCAGCATCAGTGGCTAGTAACAAACAGAACCAACTACTGATTGCTGACTGCGGACAATAATTAATATGCGCCGTTATTTTTAGGAAAAATCACAACTCCTATTGTTTTGAAAACAATCCACATATCCATCCAAAGGTTTTTGTCATTGGCGTAATAGAGGTCGATTTGGACTCGCTGGGGATAGGGAATGTCGTTGCGACCGGAAACTTGCCACAAACCTGTAATTCCAGGTCTGATGGTAAGAATTTTGTTGATGTGACGGCCGTATCTCGGCAGTTCTTCTTCAACTAAAGGTCTCGGCCCGACGACGCTCATATCTCCTTTTAAAACATTCCAAAACTGGGGAAATTCGTCTAAACTGGTCATTCGTAAAAATCTTCCAATCCAGGTAATTCGAGGGTCTTGTTTGAGCTTGAAATTGTCCTCAAACTCTTGACGCAAATGCGGAGAATTTTCCATGATTTCCAGCAATATGTCGTCCGCATTTTCCACCATCGTTCTGAATTTAAGGCAATAAAACATTTTACGGTTTTTGCCTACTCGTTCCTGTACGTAAAAAATAGGCCCGGACGAGCTTAAGGCGATTGAGAGAGCCAAAAGCAGGTAAACCGGAGCAAACAGGATCAGAACCGATAAGGAAAAGAGAATGTCAAATAACCGCTTGAAAAGTTCTCCGTCGAGTCTCTGTAGAGAACGACTGATGCGTCTATCTCCGTCGAGGATAGGCGCAAAACCGCGTCTCGCGATCGCTCGAATTACCTTGCCGGAGATTAGTTGGCTGTCGGCAGTCATCTTACTCCTTCACTTCACACCACACACAGTCCTGATCATAAAGCCTCAAGACGCTTTGTTCTCTGAATTATGTTTCCAATACTCAATTTTCTGCATTCAGAAGAGGGAAGAAGCAAGAAGTCCGAGGGAAGAAGGAAGAAGGAAGAATGGACAAGGTACTTATGTAGAGAGGTTTTCAGCGATCTTGAAGCAATTGCAGAATATTTTCCCACTCTCCCAGTGTCCCACTCGGACTCTGCCACCCTCAAGTCCCCGACTTGGAAAAATCGCCGGATTTAAATTCCTGATAGCACTTTTCGACAAAAGCCAGATAGCGCTGCTCAAAAACTTCGGGGGCAAACTTTTCGGCGTGCAACCGTGCCATTTCCGGCTGAAAATTTCCTTGCAACTGCTCAAATTCCTCGACGGCTTCGACTATTGCTGCGGCGGTTTGGGATGGAAAAAGCAAACCAGTCCCAGTTTCTGGGTGTTGGCGAATGTCGAGCACTGTCTCCAAAGCGCCGCCTGCTGCATAGGCAATTACGGGTGTGCCGCCAGCTTGAGCTTCTACTAAAGCTATGCCAAAATCTTCGCAAGCTGCATAGACAAAGGCTTTGGCTTCTGCCATGTACTTTTCCACTACGGAGGCGGGCTGCCAGCCGAGTAGTTGCACGTTGGGTTTGGCAATTTGCCGAATCATTTCTAATTCTGGGCCGGTGCCGATGACAATGAGAGTATGCCCAAGTTGATTGAATGCTTGGACGATCGCACTTACGTTTTTGTAGCTTACCAATCGGCACACTGTCACATAAAAGTCTTGTTTTTCCGGCATCAAGGAAAATCGCTGGATATTTACCGGCGGATAAATCACCTCGGCGCGTCGCCGATAACACCGCCAAATTCGGCGCGCGGTGTGTTGGGAGTTGGCGATGAAATAATCGACGCGGTTGGCAGAAAGTACATCCCACTGCCGGAGTCGGTGCAACAAATATCGCGTCAGCAAGCCCGGAATGCCCCGTCCGGCTTTGCTGCTGCGTAAATAGTCAAAAGTTAAGTCCCAAGCGTAGCGCATGGGTGTATGGCAGTAGCAGACGTGCAGTTGCCCTGGACTGCTGAGGATGCCTTTGGCGACGGCGTGGGAGGATGAAAGGATGATGTCGTATTGTCGCAGGTCTAGTTGCTCGATCGCGATCGGCAGAAATGGCAAATATTTTTGCACGCCGCTGCGGGCTGCAGGAAAATGCTGCAAAAATGTTGTGCCAATCTGTCGCCCGAAAAGATAGCTTTCGGGATTTTCCGATTCAAAGTCAATCAGGGCATAGACATCTGCGTCTATGTATTTAAGAATTTCGGCAACTACGAGTTCCGAACCGCCGGTAGCTAAGGGCGTCAACCATTCGTGAACTAGGGCGTATTTGAGTTTTTTCACTTTTATGTAGTCGATCGAACGATTTATTAGCGCCAGTTCTGTCAATATTAGTCTTACTGAGCAATTACTTACGAACTATGGAACGACCAACCGGGTTTCTACGTAAGTATCTAGCTCCAGCTAAGGATTTTGGGAATCAACGGGATTTTTGTGAAATCAGGGACAGCCAAACCGCAGAGTTCGGCAATGATTCCTCCGATTGTTGACAAAAAATGCTATTAGACGGAATACTGTAGGGGATTTGCGATCGACTGAATTTTTGGAAAGGGCGATCGAACTAACGTGGTGTGAGGAAACAATGTCCAAATTTTTGTGGAAAGGGCTTTTAGTCAGTCCTGCTGTATTAGCAGCAAGTTTAGTCGTATCTTCGACAGCCCTAGCAGCAGAGCAACCTGTAGAAATTGCCCCGGTAGTTCGAGCCAATCAAGGGGAATTAGCAGGTGCTGCAACCGAGCAGGCACAACCTGAAATAGCAGCGGTGACAGCCGAACCAACGTCACTAGCTACCAACTTAACTGTTGAAACTATTGACAAAGAAAACCTAGCAGCAACAGTAACCCCAGTTACCGAACAGACAAAAGCACCGGAAAACCCAGTTGCAGCAGACACAAGCGAAACCAAACCCGCAGTCGCGCCCGCCAACTTAAGTGCAGACAAACCTGTCGCAGAGCAAATCCCCGCAGTCGCGCCCGCCAACACAAGCGCAACGCCACCCGCCGCACCGGCTAATTTAAGCGCCGAAAAACCTGCCGCACAACCCGAGGAGATTTCCCAATCAACTCCTCCCAGCGCCCAACCTCAAGCGCAATCAAATCTTTTAGAACAAATCAACCAATACAGCGCAGAAGACAGCGAAAATGCAGCCGGCCAAGTAACCTCAGTTTCGCAACTGTCCGACGTGCGCCCCACAGATTGGGCGTTCCAAGCTTTGCAATCCCTAGTAGAGCGCTACGGCTGCATAGCTGGCTATCCTGACGGCACTTTCCGCGGCAACCGGGCAATGACTCGCTACGAGTTCGCAGCCGGTTTAAATGCCTGTTTGGATAAAGTTACCGAACTGATTAAAGCCGGTACGACAAATCTAGCAACTAAAGAAGATTTGGCTGCTATCCAAAAATTGCAAGAAGAATTTGCCGTCGAATTGGCAACTTTGCGCGGCCGCGTGGATGCTCTAGAATCCCGCACAACAGAATTAGAAGCAAATCAGTTTTCGACTACCACTAAACTCAACGGCGAAGTCATATTTGCTTTGACGGGTATCGCCCGGGGAGAAGATGCTGAAGGTAATGATGCCGATACAACGACGGCTTTTGGTAGCAGGGTTCGTCTCAATTTTGACACGAGTTTTTCTGGCCAAGATTTGCTGAGAACTCGACTTCAAGTTTTAAATTTGGGCTCATTTTCTACTAACAATACCAAAACTGCTGAAGGGGAATTGCGGTTTAATGCCGGGCCTTTCGGCGAGGCTAGCAATACTGTAGGTTTAGATGCGCTGCTTTACCAATTCCCCCTAGGCAAAAGCACTACTGTCATCCTAGAAGCCAACGCCGGCGCTGCTGACGATTTTACCAACACTGTCAACCCTTACTTTGACGGAGATGGCGGCAGCGGTGC
>PVWI01000458.1 GCA_003003725.1 filamentous cyanobacterium Phorm 6
TGACTAATGACTAATGACTAATGACTAATGACTAATGACTAATGACTAATGACTAATGACTAATGACTAATGACTAAAAACTATCGCCAATAAGGCCTGCCCTTCCAAAAAACTCCCACCGTAATTCCGATTAGTGCGGCTTCCGATAAACTTGCTAACAAAGGAGGTATGGGCAGAAATGACTTTAACACCAAACCGAAGAGCACGCACAAAACTAAAACCCACAAATTAATTTTATTGAGCAAATATTGCTGGTGCCAATGCTCTAAAAAGTACACTGCTAAGGCTCCCATTCCCACTGCGGCGGCGAAAGGTATCAATATCCCGAGGGGGGAGCCGTAGAGAAGCGTCACGACGTTGCGGATTGCGCGCGATTGCGTGAAACCCCAGGCTAAAAATAGCTCCACTCCAATCACGATTGAGTTGACGAGGGCGGCAATTTGCAGCATTTCTCGCCAAGGTAAAAGTTTTAAACGGCGCAGAAAATTACTCACGATCGGCAGATTCGGTAGGTTGCTTTGATTTTATAACAGTTTTGCCCGGGCGATCGGCATTAACGACTCTTTGTAACGTAAAATAAAGATCAAGGGCAGTCTCTTGACAAATTCACCCAGAGCATCTGCCTGCTTGTTGTTGGAACCGTGAAAGGAAAAAAGTTATGGTGGAGAACACTGTCGATTGTGCTGTAGCTTGCGTCAACGGCTGCGTTTTGGGCGACAAGTGCCCTTCGCGAGAATACGCGGCGGCAACGTCAAATTTTATTGAAAATACTTCTCTCGACAAAATGCTGGAAATGGCAGAGGAAGCGGTGAGAAGGAAACGGACGGAACCTCCCAAATGGGTAATTCCTGATTTTCCTGAATAAGATTAGCGCTCCTTAAAAAAAGCATCGCCCTTTCAAATGGGGGATGCTTTTTTGTATTCCCAATGAAAGAGCCGAGCCAAATTAAGCTATTTCTTGGGATAGAAGCTAACAGCTTAAATAGCAGTTATTATTGTAATTAGTAAGGATAATTATAATAACTAAAACATCTGCCACACTCTTTTCTATCGAGAAGTGGCGAGGTAGAGAGAGGATATTCCTTCTGATTTGCATTAATTTCGCTCGGAGTGGTAACGAGCAAAACGAGCAAAAATCAACAGTTATTTAATTGTCATTCCTTGATTACAGCTATTGGCAGTTAATTACTATTCAGCTAAAGAATAGCAAAATTCCGAAGTATTGAAGAGATTAAAAAAAAATCTGGAGTAGATATCATGGCACAGCAAAATAAACGAGCTGAAAAAGCAACTGAAGAGCGCGATAATTCCAGCGATTTGCCTCAAGAAATTACCGAATCTTACGGCACCGGCGTTATCGTTGAACCGGGATTGAACCAATACGAAATCACAACCTTGAACGACAGCAGTTCGGAATACGGTTCGAGCGGTTCCCAAATCAGCGGCGGCGATGGCGAGGTTGCTGCGGCGGAACAAGAAAGGGCCACTGGTGAGGAATTGGTGGGGGGAAGCGCTCCCACTCCCGACCTGGATATGGTTGACGAACTCGGAGCTGCAGCGGGTATAGAAATGGCGGACGGAGCTATTTTGCACACAGCAGATATGCTCGATCACCGAGATGAAGATCGGTGGGAATTAGACCCGAGTTCTGCGGAAGATCATCAGGAACAGCCGGATTTATAGGTTTATTTGTTGTTACAGTAGACGAGCAATTGCATAAATATTTGATTAATAGGTAAACCGCAGATTAAAGGCCGGTGCAACGCTATTTCAACGCCGATATTTTCAAGGTTCGTAGTGCGGACTTCAGTCCGCTCTTATTGCGGACTGAAGTCCGCACTACAAACGGTTTTTGTGATGGTAATTTAGCGGATCTGGTATGAATGCAATAAGTCTCGTCTGGGATTGATTAGCGGCCTCCAATTTGAACACCGGAGACCGCCATTGGTCGCGCTTTTTGTCGGATTGGAAGTTCGATCGCAAATTCTGTTCCTTGGCCTGGTGTCGAACAACACTGCAAACTGCCGCCGTGCTTTTCTGTGACAATGTGCCAGCTAATTGACAAGCCGATTCCGGTACCTTTGCCGATCGCCTTTGTGGTGAAAAATGGGTCAAAAATACGATCGCACAACTCCTGGCTCATTCCCGGCCCGTTGTCACAAATTTTAATGATTGCCGTGTTGGAGTTACTGACTTTCGTACAAACCCGAATCAGATAGGGATTTGCTTTAATTTCCTCTAACTTTTTTTCACTGCATGATTCTTCTATCGCATCGATCGCATTAGCTAAAATATTCATAAATACCTGATTTAGTTCCCCGCCGCAGCACTCTACATTTTTCAAATTGGGGTCATACTCTTTAATCACTTCAATCGCGGGACGGTTCGCCTTAAATTTCAGCCGATTTTGCAAAATCATCAGCGTGCTGTCGATACCTTCATGAATATCAATCAACTCCATTTCCCGCCCTTCTTGCCGCGAAAAATACCGCAGAGACAGAATTATCTCGCGAATGCGATCGCCCCCTACCTGCATCGAGTTTAGCATTTTTATCAAATCTTGCTGAATGAATTCTAGCTCCACGGCTTCTGCAGTTGATGTTATTTCCGGTGCCGGATCGGGATAGTGCTGTTGGTAAAGTTCCAGCACCTTGAGAATATCTTCAGCATAATCGCGAACGTAATTGAGATTGCCGCAAATAAAATTCACCGGATTGTTAATTTCGTGAGCTATTCCTGCCACCATTTGCCCCAAAGCCGACATTTTTTCGCTTTGAATTAATAGCGATTGAGCGTGCTTGAGATCATGCAGGGACTTCTGCAAATTCTCCTGTATTTTTTGCCTGTGGTTAACCTCTTCTTGTAGCTGCAGGTTGGCTTGATAAAGTTGCACAGTGCGATCGTCCACCCGTTGTTCCAACTCAGCAGCCAGTTGTTCCAGGTTAATTTGAGCTTGTTTGCGATCGACAATTTCCTGCTCCATCTGCACATTTTGCTGCTGAAGTTTTTGATTCAACTTGCGGATACTAAGATGCGCTTGAGCGCGAGCTAAAACTTCTTCATTTTGAATCGGCTTAGTAACGTAATCAACAGCCCCCAAACTAAATCCCTTTATCTTATTTTCCGTCTCATTCAGCGCCGTCATAAAAATCACCGGAATATCTTTTGTCAAATCGCCAGCCTTCAAACGCCGGCAAGTTTCAAAAC
>PVWI01000123.1 GCA_003003725.1 filamentous cyanobacterium Phorm 6
GGCCTAATGCCTGACAGCGCCCGTTTTCGTCGAGCCACAGGCTCAAAGCAAAGGCTGGGGATACAAGTTCAATGTTTTTGCGGCTTAATACTTTTGCTGTCAGGGTGCTGACAACGGCTTTCCCCGTAGTGTCGGCGGAGTGGAGGACTCGGCGGCGCGAGTGGGCGGCTTCTAGGGTGAGGGCTAAGTCTGGGCCGGTGCGATCGAATGCAACGCCCATTTTTACCAGGGAATCAATGCAGGCTGGAGCTTCTTCGACTAAAAATTTCACGGCTTCTAAGTCGCAAATACCTGCTCCGGCTGCCAGTGTATCCTGAACGTGCAGTGCTGCTGAATCTTCAGGGGCGATCGCCGCGGCAATCCCTCCTTGGGCCCAATCGCTGGCAGAAACAGGCAGGACATTTTTATTGATCAAGCCCACGTGTAAATGTTCTTTCAGGCAAAGTGCCGTGTATAAACCTGCTGCGCCAGCACCTATCACCAATACGTCAAATTTGTCAGTCATATACCAGAAGGAAGAAGGAAGAAGGAAGAAGGAAGAAGGAAGAAGGAATATCTAATAAAATCAATAATTTGAGAAATTTAAAATGTGCTAACCGCCAAGGCGGTTGCTATGCTAGGCATTCAGGCGATTTGAGATTTTACATTTTAGAATTACTTCTGAAAAATTAAAGGCAGAAGTCATCAGCCTCAAAGAAAAAAATCTTTTCTTTCTGTCTTCTGCCTTCTGCCTTCTGCCGATCGATGAGAACCAGTTCTATCTAGTCGTAGAAACCGTTGTTCAACCTGTTGTCTCCTTCAATAAATATTGAGTCCACATCAGTTACGGTGAATTTGTCCATGTTAGCTTCCAGCACCTTTTTTTGAGGTTCCGTCAAGCCTGAAATGTTGAGTACGTCCTCAACTTGTTCGTAAGGAGCATTCTTAATAATTAGTCCAGCTAAAGTAGGATACAACCCTCGAAATTCCCGAAAGTCCCGGACGCCGCTATTGTTCAAGTCAATTTTTTTGCCGTATTCTGTGGCAAGTTTGTCATCGGCGCGATTGGTTCTAGTCGGAACGTCAAGCACTATCAGCGAGGATGATGGCAAGACGAGACGGCTCAATGTGCCCGCGATCGCGCTCGTGTCTCCAGCCCATGCAAAGCAGCCCAGCACTAAGCCCAATACTGCCAATAGACGACCCAATCGTTTCATGAAGTTTTGTCTCCCAATTTCATACACAGCAATTATGTAGAGACTACCATTTTGCTTATGCAGTTTTTCAGATAAATCCGCACAGGCGGAGGACTGTTAACAAAATTTACATTTAGATGTTGACATCGCGGGCTAAATATGCTATGTCTTAAAATTTAGACGATCGCAACTCAAGGACAGCGATCACGGACTGGGAAACTCTAAAATAGCTGATATATCCATCTGTTGAGGGTTTTAGAAGTGGCAAGCATCACAATTGAAGTACCCGACGAACTTTCAGAACAACTGGCACTTCTAGGCGAACAACTGCCGGAACTTTTGCGCCAGTGCGTCGAGCAGCCAATGCTCCCAGCTCGCATCTATCGGTATATTTTAAACTTTCTCGCCAGCGCCCCTACCCCCGAAGAAATCGCCGCTTTCCGCCCCACTCCAGAGATGCAAGAGCGCTTGCGGACATTATTGATACATAATGCTTCGGGTTCCTTGACTCCTGCTGAGCAAACAGAACTTGATGAATACGAGCGGATAGAACATCTAGTTATTATGCTCAAAACCGGTAATCTTCCTTACCTGTCTCGGCAATCTTAAAATAATAAAAATTTAGGTCGCAATTCGCCAATTTTAGTCGAGCCGAACCACAATTTGTCTCTGAAATTTAAATTTTAGGGATTCTGCGGAGACCATCTAAAATGTTTCTACCCAAAATTTCAAATCGATTAACCTGTGACTTACATTCCTGCTAACCTGCGCCACTTGGTTAAAGAGCGCGCCAATTTTTGCTGCGAGTATTGTCAGCTTCCAGAACAGCTAAGTTTCTTCGTCCACGAAGTTGACCACATAATTGCCTTGAAGCATGGGGGAACTACCGATGCGGACAACCTCGCATTTGCTTGCTGGCGGTGCAACCGATATAAAATGGACTCCCAATTCAAAACTGGGACTCCCATGTTTAAGGGTTAACTTTTGTCGCGTACCCAATTTTTTACCGATCAAGAACTCTTTCCTTTGGTTTTGAGAAAAGCGTTCAAGTCAGGATAAGTACCGCCGTAAATCACGCTGGGAGTCTCGTAACCCTTCAAAGCAACGGTGTGCTGCTCGAAAGCGTCCTGGGCACCCAATTCCGTTAGGTATTTGTAGGTTGTTTCTCCAACGGCGATATCCTTGCCGAGTTGTTTGGTGCAAGATTCTAAGCGAAATGCTGCGTTTACAGTATCTCCTAATGCGGTGTAGTCCGATCGATCGCTGCTACCAGAATTTCCCACCATTGCATAACCAGTATTGATTCCAGCCCCAACTCGCAGAGGAAAAGGCAGCGGGTAACGACTGCTAAGTTCGTCTGTTGCCTTATGCAGTTGGCTCAAAGCTTGGCAAATTTGCATCATTTCGTCATTGGTAACACCGTCGATTTTGTGGAACCACACGGCCATGATGGCATCGCCGATGTATTTGTCCACCCAACTGCCGTGTTCGCGAATGATTTGTCCAGCTTTGCGGAACCAATTGCCGATGACTTCCGAGAGTAGGGTTTCGTCTAGCTGTCTGGTCAAAACTGTAAAGTCTCGGATGTCCATTACCATGACGCTAATCAGGCTGCGCACCGTCAAAGTCGCCGTAAAATCTTCAGAGTCATTGTCGTGTATTCGATCGATCCGGCGGCCGGCGGCTGGGTTGTAAAAGTCCAATTCCGTTTGACCAAAAATAATCCGATCGCCATTTCGGAGCGTCACAGGAATACTCACCCGCCGCCCGTTGACAAAGGAACCATTGCGGCTACCCAAGTCGATCAGATAAAACTCTCCGGTCTCCATTTGCTGTAACATCGCGTGATTGCGAGAAATCCAGCGATCGACCAACACAAAATTATTGTCATCATTCCGCCCTACTGTCCAGCAATTACTGCCGGAGAGCGGCAAGTAGCGATTGCCGCTGTCTGTACGAAGTACCAAATGTGGATTGGCTTGCAAAGTCACCACAGCCTTAGAAACAACATCAAGTCAACCGATTTGAGGTTTTCAATTTTCAATCTTAACTGTAGTACGTGGCTCATAACTAAGATTGCCAGTAAAAAACCTTAAATCGGCTGTTCTCAAAATTTAAAATTATTTAGTCGATCGTCGATGCACCGAACCCGTACAGGATTGCCGAACTACAATTCGATCGCCCGCAAAGGTAGTTATGGCTCGATCATAAGCGAAAGTGTCATATTTTTCACGCCCAAGATGTATTGAGGCCATTAAATTTGCGACTGTTTGCCGAAAATATAACTTATTTTATGCTGAGGGAGCCGAAAAAACTGCAAAATGGCTCTGTGGCTCAGACAACCGTGTTGTTAGCAAGGTATCTTTAAGATTTGTTGCTGAACTTCCGGTTTTTGAAGATATCAACAAACCGCTTATAAAAACCTAGGTAAACCTGGGTAAGCTCTACGGTATAAGATTTAAACGTTCTTCCTTAGCGCTTGCGCTTCCTCGGTATCGAGGTTGACCAAGAAACTCCAGTTAGAAACGCTATAATAATCACAACGACGTGATATTACAGCGGAACGCTCGATTTTTCTATTCAGTTGATTCCACTCGCGACCTACGTGCTTTTCCGGGTTCACCCCGGAATAGGCGGTTAAGGAGCGAGGTATTTTTTCACCTAATTTCATAGCCCTACGAGCAATCACCAGTGCGGCCGATTCGTCACTGGCTAAGCCATACATTCTTAAATATTTTACCAATCCAATAATACTTGAATAAGCTGGATTGACTACAATCAACTCAATACCACGATTCGACAAAATAGAACAGAGTTGTTTGTAGAACTCACTGTATGCCCAGCCCGATAACATCCGGGCATACTTTCTACCTTTTTCTCCTAGGGATTGCTTTTTCGCCGAGAAGTCGAGTTCTTCGCAAACTACGGGACATTCAAATTCCGCAGCTTTTGCTGCTAGTTGCAGGCAAGCTTCAACAATCTGAGCCTGTTGCTTGCCATTCGGCAATCCCATTTGCAATGGAATCTGCCCTTTGGCTTTGAGGTTTCCTTCAGTATCGGTATAAGCCCACCCAATTGCTCCCGGATTCATATCGATACCGATGCAACCGTACATCCTATTTCTAGAAGCTTGATTCACAGGCTTGGGAGTAAATTGCACAGCTATAACCCACTTCCCATTCTTACGGTAGAAGTGCCAGGTCTTGCCCCCGCATTCTGGCAGTCTGTCAATGTTGCGACTAAAATCACCAATCTCGGAAGATACAGTTTTTCCGAATCGTGACTCTAAGCATTTGGGAACTCTGAAAGTTATTCTACTTCCATTCCACTGGGAGACTTGATTCCCGAAAGATTCGTCCTTGGAACCGACGACAAAAATATCGCCGTGAGGGACAAAAACTTTAAATGGCTTGACTCTCAAATGTTCAAGCTTATTAACTAACAAAGTCACTCTACGCTTTTTATGGTGTATTTGAAAGCGTAAATTCTGCCAATTGGTAGATTTGTGTTGAAGCGAACAAGCTATAGGAAAGTTGCAACCCGTTTTTGAATCCTGCCACTTTTTCTTGATATAAAACTTGCGAGCTAATATTAATTTGCGTTCAGCCTTTTTAATCCATGCACCAATGGACTTAATTTTTCCCTCAAGAGTTTTTACGTGTAAAATCCTATGCTCTTTAGCACCGTCTACACGGCCTTTGGCGGCACTGATTACACCGTTCGCGTGGCGCTTATTGATGCCATAGGTTTGCTGTAGGTGCGTGTTCCAGTCAGATTTCTTGAAGTCTGTATTCAAGAGTAAGTAGTTGACTGTTTCAATGCTTGCAGCCCTAAAGATTGGGGCGTAAGCTTCTAGAAACATCTCGAAATCTGTGAATCCAAGTTCGTTGAGTTCGTCTGCTGGCGTGGGCAGGCCTTTGCAGTACGTTATGGTAGCCATTGATTCGACCTCTCAATGTGGTTGTATCTTAGTATGTTAATCGCTTTGCAGAGAATTTGCAAGTTTTTCAATAAGTTTTTTGTTTTTACTCGACCTAGAGCCGTAGAGTCGAGCAGAAAATACGGTGATAATTTCCAAAACGTCGCTGGCAAGGTCTTCTTCAAAGGTTGTGTCTTCTTTTCTGTTCAAGATCACCACTTCTACTTCGTGATATTCGCAGAGTGAAAAAATAAGTTCAGATCCAAACCTTAGTAGCCGATCTTTGTGGGTAATTACAAGTCGAGCCACTTCGCCGTCTAAGATGGTAGAGATTAGCTTCGTGAGTCCTTTTTTGCGGTAATTCATTCCACTGCCTAAATCTCTAATCACTTCGTATTCCCAGTCAAAAGACTGACAGTAGCCAGACAAGACAGCATCCTGTCTGTCAAGATCGGCTTTTTGATCGTGACTGGAGACTCTGGCGTAAGCAATTGTCTTTCCTGCTTTTTGTTCAACAAAGTCCGAAAGACGATATCGCCTGTGTCCGCCATCCGTCCGTACAGACTCTAGTTTCCCCTCTTTTTCCCAGCGCCGTATTGTGTCAACGCTCACCGCCTTGAGTTCTGCCAATTCACCAATGCTAATCAGTCTGTTCATTAATTTACCGAGAATCTAGTTCCTAAATCCTAGGTAAATCTAGGTAAACTGTCAACTGTCGCCTACCCTTTTCCTGGCTGCGGCGCTCAATAAATTAGAAACAAGAAAATTTTATGTTGTCGAAGAGAATTTTGCCTTGTCTGGATGTAAAAGCTGGCCGCGTGGTCAAAGGTGTCAATTTTGTCAACCTTCTGGATGCTGGCGATCCGGTAGAAATGGCTCAGGTTTACAATGATGCGGGCGCGGATGAATTAGTATTTCTGGATATTACGGCGACTCACGAAGACCGGGATATTATGATCGATGTGGTGTACCGGACTGCCGATCGAGTTTTTATCCCTTTGACTGTAGGCGGTGGCATCCAATCCTTAGACACGATTAGAAGTTTGTTGAGGGCTGGCGCTGACAAGGTAAGTATTAATTCTGCTGCGGTGCGCGATCCGGGTTTGATTGACAAGGCGAGCGATCGATTTGGCAATCAGTGCATTGTAGTCGCCATAGATGCCCGCAAACGGCAAGACGCGGATAATCCCGGTTGGGACGTGTATGTGCGCGGAGGGCGTGAAAATACTGGCCTAGATGCGATCGCCTGGGCAAAAGAAGCCGAAAAACGGGGCGCTGGCGAATTGCTGGTGACAAGCATGGACTCTGACGGCACTCAAGCGGGCTACGACTTGGCATTAACCCGAAGTATCGCCGAAATTGTCGAAATTCCGGTCATTGCTTCTGGTGGCGCTGGAAACTGCCACCACATCTACGAAGCCGTGACAGAGGGCAAAGCAGAAGCAGCACTGCTGGCTTCCCTGCTGCATTTCGGACAGTTGAGTGTCGGAGAAATCAAGACTTATTTGGCAAAATGTCAAGTTCCGGTGCGACAGTAATCTGCATTTTTAAGGGCATTGGGCATGGGGCATCGGGCATCGGCCAAACAGGGCATAGTTTCCTTTTCTGCCCTCTTCCTGCTTCAAAATATTCCCTGAGAAGGATTTCAAGCGATCGCATTTTCAGATAAAAAGATATTAAGCTTAATTTGACAAACAGCAACTACTGCTAAATGCTCTTGCTTGTATCAAACTTGAGTTAAAGATTGTGCAGAATTTGAGTTAGCTTCAGCCTGTCAACAATCTCAGCGATCAAAAATTGTAAAAATGGAGAATTTTTGTATGTCTTTTATCAATTTCAACCTACCTGTCAAGCGTTTAGTTCGCAGTTTAATAGCTGTTTGTTTTTGTGCCTTGATGTTTGTTTCTAATGCTTTCCCAGCGTTTGCCGTTACCAGCAGCCTGACTAAAGGTGAAGCTCAACTGACGGGAATTGAAAAAGAAGCTCAAAAAGCAGCTTTAAAAGACCCCATGTCTCTGGAAGAAACTCAGAAAAAAGCTAACGAAGGAATTAATGAAATTCAGGGAGATGCAGACAGCGAGAAGATGAAAAATCCTTCTAATACAAAAGCTACATCCTTTGAGCAACAAGTCAAAAAGGCTGTTACAAAAATCAAAGATTAACTCCACAGTTATCAGAATAAAAAGGACACGGCAATGCCGTGTCCTTCTAGTTTTTGTGTCCGATCTCAATTTAACTCTAGTTTTAAGAAGTGGTATCAGAGGGTTTGTAGTGAGGACTTTAGTCCGCATCCATGATTAGGACTAAAGTCCTCACTACGAACCCAATTGTGGTTGTTCGAGCGGATATGATATCAGATTGAATAAAAAAGTGGAAACGACTTGGCACCTTTCGGCTTGACGAAAACTCTTTGCTGTGGCTGTAACTGTAACTCGTCAAACTTTTCTCTAGTCAAATTAGCATTTAATACTTGACCGTCATCTAAGGTTAATTCTACCTGAATTTCCCATCCCAGATGAATCAAGCGACTGATTCTGGCCGGTACTGTTGCACTATTTTCTGTAGTTTCAATTACCACGTCGTGGGGGCGCAAGAAAATCTCTGGGTTGGGTGAGTCAAATCCGTTGTCTTGAAACAGCCTGGAACTGCTGGGTAAGACATTGACTGGGCCGATAAAACTCATGACGAATGCACTGGCTGGATGGTCGTAAATTTCTGCGGGTGTTCCTACTTGTTCGATTTTACCTTTATTCATTACTGTAATATGATCGGCAACTTCCATCGCTTCTTCTTGGTCGTGCGTCACAAAGACTGTGGTAACGTGCACTTCGTCGTGCAGTCTGCGCAACCAAGCGCGCAAATCTTTGCGGACTTTGGCATCGAGAGCTCCAAAAGGTTCGTCTAGCAGCAACACTTTCGGTTCCACAGCGAGAGCTCTGGCGAGGGCTACTCGCTGCCGCTGGCCTCCTGAGAGTTGCGACGGGTATCTGTCGCCCAATCCTGCTAATTGCACTAAATTTAACAATTCTTCTACGCGGGATTTGACTTTCGCGGGCGGTGTTTTCTGAATTTCCATCCCGAAAGCGATGTTTTTTCGCACGGTCATGTGCTTGAATAGCGCGTAGTGCTGGAACACAAATCCAATATTGCGGTCTTGGACGCTAGTATTGGTGGCATCTTGGCCTGTCAGCCAGATTTTGCCGGAGTCGGGCATTTCTAAACCTGCAATCAGTCGCAGCAGCGTAGACTTGCCGGAACCAGATGGGCCCAGCAATGCGACTAGGGAACCGGATTCAATTTCTAAGCTGACTCGATCGAGTGCTTGGAAACTGCCAAAATGTTTGGATACGTTTTCTACTGTAATTCCCATAGGAAGTTCGGCAACGGATGAGTATAACGAATTTAACGGATTTAACGGAGGTCAGACGCCACAACCAAGAGCAAAAATGTTAATCTCCGGTTTCTGAATAGGTTAAGGTAAGTTTTTTATAGCACGATCGCACATCTGTTGGTTAATTCTAGGGTTTTGGCGGTCGATCGGAAAAAGTATGCAATTGTAGATAAAACTTAGCAAGCCCGACAGCTCCAAAACAAAACAACACAATTCTTTATCACCAAAGTTGCCGTTTGATACTACAATGCAGCAAAAGTTAAAGCGTTTTTTAGATTTCAACGGCTGAGGGGATAAAGGAAAATGGGAGATGTTGGACGTGTGCCTGTAGGAATTATCGGCGCTTCAGGGTACGGGGGCGTGCAACTTGTACGACTGCTGGCGGATCACCCAGCGGCGGAAGTAGTGTATTTGGGCGGGGATAGCAGTGCGGGAAAACCTTTTTCCAGTCTTTATCCACATCTGACTAACTGCATTAACTTGACTGTTGAGGCGATCGACCTAGACAAAATAGCGGCAAAATGTGAAGTTGTATTTCTGTCGCTACCCAACGGTTTAGCTTGCCAAATGGCACCAAAGTTGATCGAAAAAGGCTGCAAAGTCTTGGATTTGTCGGCTGACTACAGATTTGAAAATCTGGACACTTACAAAGCTTGGTACGGCGGCGAGCGATCGGACTCGGCTTTAGCTGCAACCGCTGTTTACGGTTTGCCAGAATTGTACCGCGATCGCATTAAAGATGCTCAATTAGTAGGCTGTGCCGGTTGTTACGTCACCGCTAGTTTATTAGCCCTAGCACCCTTGCTCAAACAAGGTCTGATTGTGCCAGAAACAGCAATTATCGACGCGAAATCAGGATCTTCGGGAGGAGGCCGCAAAGCCGAAATTAATCTATTGTTGGCAGAAGCCGACAATTCCATAGGCGCTTACAACGTTGGCCGCCACCGCCACACGCCAGAAATCGAGCAAATTTGCAGCGATTTAGCCGGACATGATATTAAAGTTCAATTTACTCCTCACCTGATGCCGATGGTGCGGGGAATTCTGGCAACTGTTTACGCAAATTTGCGCGATCCAGGATTAGTACGGGAAGATTTAATCACCATTTTCACCGCTTTTTACCGCAATTCTCCTTTCGTAAAAGTCTTACCCGCTGGGGTTTATCCGCAGTCAAAATGGGCTTGTGGCACAAATCTTTGTTACATAGGCGTGGAAGTAGATCCGCGTACTGACAGGGTAATTGTGATGTCGGCGATCGACAATTTAATTAAAGGTCAAGCTGGACAAGGCATTCAGTGTATGAACTTGATGATGGGTTGGGAAGAAACTTTGGGTTTGCCTCAATTGGCTTTCTATCCTTAATTGGGCATAGGGCATTGGGATTAGTGTCAACTCAAGTTTGAAACCATTGATAAATCTCGTTTGTAGCTGAGGCCAGATCCCCCTAAATCCCCCGAAAGCAAGGGGGACTTTGATAGCTTCCGGTTCCCCCCTTGCTTTCGGGGGGCTAGGGGGGATCTGGCCTCGGTGGTAAACAGCAGTCTGTGACTAAGTTTGACCTGGTTGTTGACACCAATTACCCATGCCCGATTACGGAAGTGTTATTTCGGCCCGTAACCGATCGCCCCAGCATAGATCGCTTGATCGCCCAATTGCTCCTCAATCCGCAACAAACGGTTGTATTTAGCCACCCGTTCGCTGCGACACAGGGAACCAGTCTTGATTTGACCGGCGCGAGTTGCTACCGCTAAGTCCGCGATCGTGGTATCTTCAGTTTCACCAGAACGGTGGCTGATGACCGATCGATAGCTGTTCCGTTTGCCAAGGTCGATCGTATCCAACGTCTCCGTCAAAGAACCAATTTGATTCAGCTTAATCAAAATCGAATTGCTAGCCTTCAAATCAATTCCCTTTTGCAAGCGCGTGCGATTAGTCACAAACAAATCGTCACCCACCAATTGAACTTTGCTACCCATTTTCTGAGTCAGCGCCACCCAACTATCCCAATCGTCTTCGTGCAAACCATCTTCAATCGAAACGATCGGATATTGCCCGACTAAACCATCTAAATAATCGATTAATTCTGCCGGCGAATGAGCCACACCGTCGTAAGTGTACTGCCCATCTTTGTAAAACTCGCTAGCAGCAACATCTAAAGCCAAACCAATTTGTTCCCCTGGCTTGTAACCAGCTTTTTCAATTGCCATCATCAACAAATCCAAAGCTTCCTGATTGGAACCCAAATTAGGAGCAAAACCACCTTCATCGCCGACACCAGTCAGCAAATTTTTGTCTTTCAAGACTTTAGCCAGACTAGCAAATATTTCTGCTCCCCAGCGCAAAGCTTCCTTAAAAGAAGGCGCTCCCACAGGTACAATCATAAACTCTTGAATGTCTACGTTGTTGTCCGCGTGGGAACCACCGTTGATCACGTTCATCAAAGGTACGGGTAAAACGTTCGCTAAAGTGCCACCCAAGTAGCGATAAAGAGGGAGTCCTAAAGTCTCGGCGGCAGCCTTTGCTGTGGCTAGGGAGACTCCGAGAATGGCATTTGCGCCGAGGTGGGATTTGTTGGGGGAACCGTCCAAGTCAATCATGGTTTGGTCTACCAGTGCTTGGTCGATCGCATCCAGATTAGCCAAAGCAGGGGCAATTTTGTGCTCGACGTTAGCAACGGCTTTCAAGACTCCTTTGCCGCCGTAACGGTTTTTGTCGCCGTCTCGCAATTCGTGGGCTTCAAAAGAGCCTGTAGATGCGCCGCTGGGGACTTGTGCGAGCCCGACAACACCGTTGGCTAGGTAAACTTCAGCTTCAATGGTGGGGCGGCCGCGAGAGTCGAGGATTTCTCTGGCTTTAATAAATTCGATCGCAGTGTCTTGCATATGAACGATTCCTGACTTAACTCAAGGTTTGATGAAAATTAGCATTCAGCAGGCTTTCGGTAACTGACTGCTAACGGGTAATAGAGTACGCGATCCCCACAATTATTAGCGCTCATTTCAAACTTTTTGCGGATTTGGGCGATCGGTATTGTGTCAATAAGCTATACTTGTTGCAGAATAATGGGGGCAATTTTAACAGTAACTTAATTTTTTTAACCGCAGATTCACGCAAACTTGTTAATTGGAACCGTTGTTAAAATCAGAATGTGAACAAAATCAATCAAATCAGGACAAATCTGAAATGTTAGAAACAACTTTCCCAGAAATTAGAGCCTTAGCTATCGATTCCGATCCAATTATTCCCGATCCCCCAAACATCAGATTGCTCACCGGGCCTTTACCAAATCCCAGCGATCCCAATTTTTTTGACCTTACTCCCAATGACGATATCGTTCAATTAGCCAACGGCATTCTCCGCAACACTCCTGGTGGTTTGCGCGCCTTAGCCGGTAATGATTTTGTGCGAGGTTCCGGTGGGCCGGAACTGATGAACGGGAACAGTGGCACAGATACTTTAAGCGGAGGTTGTGGGAACGATACTATTCGCGGCGGTCAAGATTTTGACATCCTGTACGGAGAATGCGCTAACGATGTTCTGAGTGGAAATTTAGGCGATGACGTAGCTTACGGAGGTACGGGAAATGATTTTGTTCGAGGCGGTAAAGGCAGCGATAATTTAGTAGGTGAAACTGGAAACGATACTCTGATTGGTGATGCTGGAATCGATCGACTTTGGGGAGGAGAAGGCGCTGATTTATTTGTCCTCAGAAGAGAAGCTGAAGCAACTTCGGGAGAAATTGGTTCAGAACAACCACGTCCTCCTAGCAATTTTCTGGGTCAGGTAGATCAAGTGCCAGCAGATTTTATTCTCGACTACAATCCGACTCAAGGTGATGTCATTGGATTGGCGGGAGGATTGACGCGAAACGATATTGTTTTGAGCGAAAGGTTTTTAACAATTGGTGATGCCAGAGATTACGACAGCAGCGGCCCTTTTCCTCCCGGACAGCCCCGAACTCTTGATTTTAGAGTGTTAAATACTAAGGCGACGGTGATTCGAGAAGCTAGTACCGGCAATATTTTGGGTTTGGTGAAAGATGTGTCGCCTTCTCAACTTCAGTTTATCTCTGTATCCGACGGGGCGATCGCCCTAGGATAAACCAAATAGGTTCGTAGTGAGGACTTCAGTCCTTCTTCCCGGTTCGTAGTGAGGACTTCAGTCCTTCTTCCCGTTTCGTAGTGAGGACTTCAGTCCTTCTTCCCGGTTCGTAATGAGGACTTTAGTCCTTCTTCCAAGTTACCATCGTTCCCAGGCTCTGCCTGGGAAAGCCAATCAGCGAGGCTCAGCCTCCCGATTCCTAACCTAATTCAACAAACATTAAAATTGCCAAAAATCCGCCACATCATATCCCATTTCGCCCAGCATTTGCCGCAGCAGAGGCAAACTCAACCCGATCACATTTGTGTGACAGCCCTCGATTTTTTCCACAAAAAAGCCGCCTTTACCCTCCAGTGCAAAACAGCCAGCACAGGCGAGGGGTTCTCCGGTAGCGACGTAGGCCGCAATTTGGCGCGAGGTAACTTCGGCAAAATGAACTTTTGTAACTTGACAGCGAATGATCGATCGCTCCATTGCCACATCAAAGTTATCGAACCTAGTATCAATTAAAGCATGACCAGTATAAAGTTCGCCAACTTTACCGCGCATTTTCTGCCAGCGTGAAATTGCTTCTTCGGCATCCTTTGGTTTGCCATGAATTTCGCCATCAATGACCAAAATTGAGTCGCATCCCAACACCAAACACGATTTGGGATTGGGGATTTGCGGGTGAGAATTAGCCAGCAAAAACTCAGCTACAGCGTCAGCTTTTCCCTCTGCTAAAACCTGCACTAATTTAGTAGCATCTCTCATTTGTATTTGGCCTTCATCAAAGTCGCTGGGGCAAATCACAGCTTGAATGCCGGCACTTTTAAGCAGGCTGCGGCGCGCCGGGGAAGATGAGGCTAATACAAAAGTTGGAATTTTCATAATTTATAAGAAGGAAGAAGGAAGAAGGAAGAAGGAAGAAAGAATAGTTACCTTGTTCCCAGGCTCTGCCTTGGAATACATACCCGGAGGCTCTGCCTCCAATGCCCAATGCCCAATGCCCAATTCCCAATTCCCTAATAAACAGAGAAAGATTTGACGACTTTCTCAAAAGCTGCTTTAACCTTCGGCCAACGTTCTTCGGTAGTGGAAATATTAAGCGTAAAAAGTTTGCCGCGGCTAATGGCTACGCTGGCTAAATTGTGGCGTTGTTGATTTGGCAACTTAACGGCGTATTCTAAAAGATAATAGTTTTTCGATCGCGATTCGCGAGATTCTGCATTGATTAACTCAGCTTCGCGGCCGGAATCTGCCGGGGCGATCCTCTTCGAGGGCTTCGCTAACGCGTTTTTGCTAAGCTTGTATCCTACTTCCGACGGTGTTCCCAAATCGGCCAAAGTTTTGTCCCCCGCAACTGGACTGATGACCACGCTAACATTCTCGGTTTGCTGAATCAAATCGCGAAACACGACATCGGGCCCATTAGGAACTGCGATCGGTAGCCAGCCGTTGGGATAGAGAAATTGATAGCCATCGCCAGTATCAATATGGCTTTTGAGTCCGACAACGTTAGATACACAACTGGTCAAGGTGAGGCTCAGAACCACCAGAAGCATGGTCACAATTCGTTTGATCATTATTTTTGCGATCGAATGACAATTAAATATTTGTTTTTAATTGTCTCACCAAACCTTCCCTCAAAATAGTTAAGCTATGGATCGCGGTTTGTGTATCGCCCGCGTGCCATAGCCGTACAGTTTAATTTTCAACAAAATCGTTACAGGTGAGTTAGCCAGGTAATCAGTCCGTGCTTGGTCGAAACTTCTAAAGCCAAGAGAGAAACAAAGCCAATCATCGCAAGGCGGCCGTTCAAACGTTCCGCGTAGGGGGTAAAGCCGGTGCGGGGTTCGTCATCTACATATACTGTTGGCTCGATCGCAAAATTGTTCATTTTGCCGTCGTCATCCAGGATTAAGCCTCTGTTAGTCATTTTGGTCTCCTAAATTGCTTTTTGCTTACTGTAAATAAATGTAACAGACTTATGAAGGTTTGTAAAGGATTGTGTGCTTTTTTTTTCAAAAGTCTCGATCTGACTGTGGGTAGTAGACTCTGGGCCCCGGAGGGAGGACGATAGAGTTGAAAGGCGCAAAAGTCGATCGCGCGAGGCAAATCCAGTCTGGGTTTGACGAAAATTGTGGAACGGAGGAAAAATTTATGCGGGTCAGTCTGGAAATGCGGTGGTTTTATGGCGGTGCGTTGCCAAAATCGATCGGTCAATGGTTTGGCAGCGAAAGTCTCGGCGGGTATCTGTCGCCGCCTGAAGAGCGGGAAGACTTATATTTGCTGATACCGGGCTGCGACTACTTGGGAGTCAAGCTGCGCGGGAAAAATTTACAGGTAAAGTGGCGACAGGCAGAATTCGGGGCGATGCAATTCGGCAACCGCTGGGAAGGCAAAGCCGAAAAGTGGCTGAAGTGGATTTGTGCCGACACGATGGCGCCTGTATCAGCAGATATTCTGGCGACAGGCAAATGGATGAAGGTGAAGAAAAAGCGAGCCCAGCGTCTTTACCAAGTTTCTGCCCCAGGTGCGCTAATGTCTGTGCCTGTCGAAGCACCAATTCCCCAAGGCTGCATTGTAGAACTTAGTCAGTTAAATATTAACGGCACTGCGTCGTGGACTTTGGGATTTGAAGCCTTTGGCAGCGAAAGTTTTTTGACCGAAAGTCTGCAAACAGTAGCTAATTGGACTAGCAAGAGTTATCAGGCGCAAAAGTTGACAACTGAGGATTCTTTCGGTTATCCAATTTGGCTGGCTGGTAAGAAAGAATAAGGTTTCGTGAATAGTATTGTATGGTAGGGTGCGTCGCAGGGTAATAGTTGCCATTCGCGAGAATTGTCGGTGGCGACGCACCCTACGCATTCATAGAGGATAAAGGGGTTTTCTTCCCCGGATTTGGTATAATTCCGATGCAATCGGAAACGATATTAGTATCTCTTAATCTGCGTTCAACCGCGTATATCCGCCACTATCTGCGGTTGAAATTTATTCCTACCCCTTTCAAATCCGTATTGAACACCCCTCACCCTCACTTTTTCTCCTGAATTTTTGCTTTTTGAGCTGTTACACAAGCCTGCGATCAAAACTAAATTCACAATGTCTAGGCTATCAAAATATCGTAAACCTTGATATTGTGTGGCGATAAATTAAAAAAAATTATATTATAAAAAAACATACTAAGATTATGGTACAGTTAGGTAGCATCTAATTTCCACAAACGCATTCCAACACGAGGCCAGTGAAAGCCCACTTCATATCAGGACTACCACGATCAGGTTCTACTTTGCTCGCCGCCTTATTGCGCCAAAATCCCCGGTTTCACGCAGCTATGACTAGCCCAGTGGGGGGTTTAGTCGATCGAATGTTGGAAGCCATGAGCGAAGACAACGAGTTTTCAGTGTTCATTTCCCCGGAACAAAAACGGGCGCTGATTCTGAGCATCTTTTCTGCCTATTATCACCCGCAAGCTGAAAAAGAAGTGATCTTCGACACCAATCGCCTGTGGTGCAGTAAATTACCATTAATTCGGGAACTATTTCCCGAAGCAAAAGTGATTTGTTGTGTCAGAAACATTGCTTGGATAATGGACAGCATCGAGCTACTGATTCGGCGTAACGCCTTTGATGTTTCGAGGTTATTCAATAATCCAGCAGAACGGGCTACAGTCTACAGCCGCACCGAAGCATTAAGCCAAGGTTCGCGTTTAGTTGGTTATGCTTACAACGCTTTGAAAGAAGCATTTTATAGCGAACAGAGTGCATCTATTTTACTTGTTGATTACGAACTATTAACCATAGGGCCGGCTAAAACAATGTCGCTAATTTATCAATTTCTGGGTGAAGAACCTTTCGAGCATGATTTCGATAATGTTCAATATGAAGAGCCAGAATTCGATAACAGACTCCAAACAAAAGGATTGCATCAAGTGCGCTCTCAAGTCGAGTTTAAACCGAGAAAAACGATTTTACCCCCCGATTTGTTTGAGCGATTTGATAGCTTATCATTTTGGACAGATGCCACAAATAGCCACGCTAGTGCTATAGTCGCGAAAGCCAAATAAACTTGTAACATGATTGTTTCGGCGTAGGGAAACGGCACTGCCGTGTCCGAATTTACGATCGTCCCCGATTAAATAATATCAAATCCGGTTGCACCGGAATGATAGAGGAGACGGCAGTGCCGTGTCCCTACCCCAAAATAACATTGTAGGGAAACGGCACTGCCGTGTCCGAATTTCTTAGAAATGTAAACCATAAATCTCAAGGATTGCAACAACTATGAACTCATCAACCCCGAACCAGCAAATCATTTTCGTAGACTCTTCTGTACAGGACTATCAAAGCCTGATTCAAAACATCGATAGCGCTCAAATTTTCATTTTAAATGAAAATTTGAGCGGCATTGAGCAAATTACCAATGCCTTGGCTAATCAAAAAGATATTGAAGCAGTGCATATCCTTTCTCACGGAAGCGAAGGCAGTTTAAAACTCGGTTCCGACGTACTGAATGGGAACGATATAGAAAATTTCAACACTCAGCTAAAACAGTGGGGAAATGCCCTAACAGAAAATGGCGACATCCTATTATATGGATGCGATGCAGCAGCAGGAGACACTGGCAAGAATTTTGTCAAGCGATTGAGCGAAATCACAGGCGCAGATGTCGCAGCTTCAAACAATTTGACGGGAAATGCAGCTAAAGGCGGCGACTGGGATTTAGAAATAGTAACGGGCCAGATTGAATCCGCCGTGCCGTTTAATCAGGAGGCGATGAAAGATTATGATTATACACTGGCGAATTTTAATGTCACAGCGATAACCGATGATGGCACCGGCACTGTAGCAGGCACATTAAGCAAAGCCATTTTAGATGCAAATGCCGCTGCCGGAGATGACACCATTACCCTACAAACAAATGTCACTGTTACAGGGGTAATGAAGACCCTAGTTAACAGCAACATTGATTTTATTGGCAATAACTTTAGTGTCGATGGTGGGAATGCTTTTCGCCCCTTCTTTGTCAGACAGGGAACCGTCAATTTCTCCAACATGACTGTCACTAACGGACAGGCAAAAGGGGGAAATGCTGCAAACCGAGGCGCTGGTGGCGCTGGCATGGGCGGTGGTTTGTTCATCTACGGCGGCACTGTCGGGGTAAATAACGTCACCTTTAGCAATAATAGTGCGATCGGCGGGAATGGTA
>PVWI01000014.1 GCA_003003725.1 filamentous cyanobacterium Phorm 6
TGTTTTTAGGCAGGGGCTTAAATCCCCTGCCTAAAAACTTCGCACTCAACTGTCAACTGTCAACTGTCAACTGTTAAAGCACCCATTTGGGCTGCTACTTCATCGGCAAAGTTAGCTTCTACCTTCTCAATGCCTTCGCCCAAGACAAAACGCACAAAGCGGCGCACTTGGACATTTTCGCCGATTTGGGCGATCGTTTGTTTCACCAACTCTTCCACCGAGATATTCTGATCTCTAATAAAAGGCTGATCCATCAAACACAACTCTTTCAAACGCTTGTCAATGCGTCCTTGAACAATCTTTTCTTTAATATTTTCAGGCTTGTTGCCCAAGTCATCTTTGCCCATTTCAATTGCCTTTTCTCTTTCGATAATTTCGGCGGGGATGTCTTCAACTTTCACGTATTCCACATTCGGGCAAGCTGCAATTTGCATCGCAATATTGCGTACCAAAGCTTGGAAATCTTCGCGGCGGGCAACAAAATCGGTTTCGCAGTTAACTTCTACCAACACGCCAACGCGGCCACCGGTGTGAATGTAGCTGCCTACGATACCTTCGGAGGCAACTCGTCCACCTTTTTTGCCTGCTGAAGCTAGACCTTTTTTCCGCAGCCACTCAATTGATGTTTCGACATCACCATCGTTTTCGATGAGGGCTTTTTTGCAGTCCATCATGCCAGCGCCAGTTTTGTCTCGCAATTCTTTAACAAGTTTTGCAGATATATCCGCCATCTTCCTTAAGTTCCCAATCAAAATTAGTTATTAGTCGTTAGTCATTAGTCATTAGTCATTAGTCATTAGTCATTAGTCATTAGTCATTAGTTACTAATCTTAATGTTAATGATTGGACAGGAGTGAAGAAATACCTGGTCGGCATTAGGCGGGACTTTGTACGTGTAGCACCAAAATTAATTTTGGTGCTAACACTAATACAATGAATGCTTTTGCCAGAACTCTACTAATGACTTAGACTCGTGCCATGTACAATTAAAAATCAAAAATATCCAACTAAAAATAATAATTATTTTTAATTTTCAATCTTTAATTTTTAATTGCCTGGTTTCAAATTCCGATCGCAATACTAGCTCTCGGTTTCTGCGCCTTCAGCGTCGGCTGCTTCGTCGGGATCTACATAATTGGGGTCATCCAATTCTTCGATTTCGACATCGTATTCAGCGCCTTCGTAACCACCTTCGTAGTCGTAGTCTTCGTCACCTTCGCCGACTTGCTGACCGTGACGACCTTCGTAGATGGCATCAGCCAACTTGCCGACAATCAGTTTGATCGATCGAATAGCATCGTCGTTTGCTGGAATCGCAATGTCTACCAAATCCGGGTCGCAGTTGGTATCCAACAAAGAGACGATCGGAATTCCCAGCTTTTGGCATTCCAACACAGCATTATACTCGCGACGTTGGTCTACCAGTACAACTCCGTCGGGAATCTTGCGCATAGTCTTGATTCCGCCCAGATACTTCTGGAGTTTTGCCATTTCTCGGCGCAACACGGAAGCTTCTTTTTTTGGTAGCAAATCTAGGGCACCGATTTCTTCGCGGCGTTCCAAATCCTTGAGGCGCTCGACACGGGACTTAATTGTCGTCCAGTTGGTGAGCATTCCACCCAGCCAGCGCTGGTTGACGTAGTAAGCACCGCAGCGTTGAGCTTCTTGGGCTACAATCCCAGCAGCTTGGCGCTTCGTACCCACGAACAAAAACTTTTTACCTTTTTCCGAGGCCACTCTCATGTACTCGTAGGCGTCTTCCATAAGCTGAGCGGTTTGCACGAGGTCGATGATGTGAACCCCGTTGCGCTCTGTGAAAATGTAGGGAGCCATTTTCGGGTTCCACCGGCGGGTTTGGTGTCCGAAGTGAACACCTGACTCTAACATTTGAGCCAAACTGACTACTGGCATGATATTTTAACTCCTGATTCGGGTTAATCCTCCATCCGGTTGTATTTCATCAGACTTGCGCCCTTGAAACACCCGAAAACCCGGATGTGCGAATTTAAACAACTTCTCTAGTTTATCACCAGAAGCGCTACTTTTTCTGACTATCTGATATCCGTAGGGTTGGGTTATCCGTAGGGTTGCGTGGTGGGTGGGTGCGCGCCCGCTTGAGTGAGATTTAGTCCGCAGGTTGGGTGCGGGGGGCGCACGCTACGGTTAGAGTTACTAGCAACCGCATCTTAAAAAACCAAAAATCGAGCTTGGAGGTTACAAAAGCCTTTGTTAGCCTGTGAGAGAATGGCGTTGGTGCGTGTATTGTGCCTTCTTTAGTTCGATCGAGCTTTGAGCCATTTTGTTCGATCGACAATTCTGCCAGCTTTACCAGAAAGAATTGGTTTAAAGCCGGAACCCTTAAAGGCGAGAAATTAAAATCAGACTATTCATTACTCCAATCCTCTTCCTTCTTTTGTCAAGTGCCCTCATCCCTTCTCCCTTGCAAGCTGTCAACTGTCAACTGTCAACTGTTAAGTGCCTTCTCGATCCGCAAAAACCCCAAAGCTAAAAACGCCATGCCCATCCCCATTCTCGTCTTGTTGGAAGTTCTAATTGTCATCGCACTTTCCCGACTTGTCGGTTTAGCATTTCGAGCGATCAAACAACCTCAAGTCATTGGAGAAATTGTAGCAGGAATTATGCTCGGGCCTTCTCTCTTCGGTTTGGTTGCACCCGCCACAGCCGCAGCACTTTTTCCAGCCGAAGCCGTTCCTTTTCTCAACGTGCTATCTGAAGTAGGGCTGATATTTTTCATGTTCTTAATTGGTTTAGAACTAAATCCCAAGTATCTCAAAAACAATTTAGATATCGCGATTTTAACTTCCCACGTCAGCATTTTAGTGCCGTTTTCCCTGGGAAGCATCCTAGCACTGCTGCTGTATCCGATCGTTTCAAATAGTAGCGTTTCATTTACAGCCTTTGCCCTGTTTTTGGGCGCTGCGATGTCAATTACGGCGTTTCCAGTGCTGGCAAGAATTATTACAGAGCATAACTTGCAGAATACAAAATTGGGGACGCTGGCCCTGACTTGTGCTGCGGTAGACGATGTGACGGCGTGGTGTTTGTTGGCGGTGGCGATCGCAGTTACCCGCACTAACTCAATGATCGGCGCTTTACCAACCATTATTGAATCTTTAATTTACATCGGTTTCATGCTGACTGTAGTCCGCTGGTTCTTACAGCGGCTTTCCAAACACTACAACCGCACGGGCAGATTAACGCAGTTAGTCCTCTCCGGCATTTACATGGGAGTTGTAGCCTCGGCTTTAATCACTGAATGGATCGGTATTCACTTAATTTTCGGTGCATTTTTGCTTGGTACTGCTATGCCCAAAAATGCAGGGCTTACCAGAGAATTAGCAGAAAAGACCGAAGATTTTGTACTGATATTTCTACTACCAATCTTTTTTGCTTACAGCGGCTTGCGTACTGAAATCGGCCTGCTCAACAGTCCTGAATTGTGGTTGCTGTGCGCCGCAGTTTTGGGAGTAGCAATTATTGGTAAATACTTCGGGACTTACGTTGCTGCCAGAGTCTGTGGCATTAGCAACCGCGAAGCTTCAGCGCTGGGTTGGATGATGAATACTCGCGGTTTGACTGAATTGATTGTGCTGAATATCGGTCTTTCTTTGGGCGTAATTTCGCCACTGCTATTTACGATGTTAGTCATTATGGCTTTAGTCACAACTTTTATGACTTCGCCACTGTTGGAGTGGACTTATCCAAAACGATTAATTCGGTTGGATATCTCAGAAGTTAATTCGGACGATTCAGAATTAGAAGATTCGTCAATGGGTGGAGAAAACGCAGAAACTAACAAGGAATTACTACCAACTTATCGAATTTTAGTACCGGTTGCTAATCCTAGTACGCAGAAAGGTTTGCTGCAACTGGCGATCGCCCTGGCGCAGCCTGCTGCTGGTGTGGGCGGTAACGATTTGCAGTCGGCGGCGGTGCATCCTCTGAGTTTGATCGAATTAAATGAAGATTATGCTTTTCAAAGTACGCCTGCGGAAGCCGATCGCATTATCCAGGAACGCCGCTCGAAATTATCAGAATTGATTGAGAGTTTGGAATTGCCGGATGCGAGAAAATTCGTGCATCCCATTATTCGGGTTACTAAGGATGTGGCGCGGGAAACGGCGCAAATCGCGGAACTCGATCGCGCGGATTTGATTTTGGTAGGATGGCACAGGCCTACTTTTAGCAGCAACCGTTTGGGAGGACGTGTCGGCCAAATTCTCAGCAGCGCTAAGGTGGATGTAGCAATTTTTGTGGACAGAGGCCGGGAACAGTTGAATAATTTGTTAGTGCCTTATGCGGCAAATATTCATGATGATTTGGGGTTGGAATTGGCGCTGAGACTGTTAGTTAATAGCGAAGAACGCCGTTTGACGGTGCTGCGGGTGGCGGTTGACGGGGAAGAGGGAAATGAGCTGAGTTACGAGTTTCAGCGTGTGATGGATCAGTTGCCTGTTGATGTGCGATCGCGCATTGAAACTCCGATTGTGGAGGCGGCTGAGCCAATTCAAGCGGTGATTGCTGCTTCTGCTAATGCTGATTTGACGATCGCGGGTACGAGTCGGGAGTGGGGAATTGAGCGCCAAACTTTGGGACAGTATACTGATGAATTGGCGGTGCAGTGTCATTCTTCGCTGCTGATTGCGCGGTGCTACATGAAAGCGCGATCGCACTTGGCTTCGGTACTCGCTCAAGGGTAGTTTGTTGACTGTTGAGGGTTGACTGTTGACTGTTGACTGTTGACTGTTGTCATTAGTTACCAATTCCCAATTGCCAAATCCCAAATCCCAATTGCCAAATCCCAATCCCCAATTCCCAATTCCCAATTCCCAATTCCCAAAATTATGATTCATTTAAATTTCAAATTGTTATCATTTTACGGTATTTCCCTCGCCATTGTTGCCGTGCTGTTTAAGGTAGTAACTGCTTACGGTGAAACAAATTTAAAGGCTCCTCCGGCACTTGCGGGAAGTTATCGCTTTGATGCTAACAGTTTGCCCGAATGTCTGAAATCTGATGCTTTGGTATTGACAATCGAGCAATCTGGTGTTTATTTGAGCGGTAATTTGCGATCGGGCACTAGCGATGGCGATCGGCAAAAAACAGCCGAGGAGAAACCAGCTTTATTTGGCAAGTGGGAAAATCAACGATTGAGTTTGTCGGGTGCTGTTCCTAATTTAGCGGGTTGCAGCGAGTCCACAGCAACAGGTGAAAACAGTTCTGTTAAACTGCGAGGAATTGTTGAGAAAGAAAGACTCACGGGAAAAATTAGCCTGAAAGATGGGGCGGCGGCTACTGATTTTACGGCTCAAAGAGAAGTGGCGGCGAAAAAAGAGAAGCAGCAACATTAGATCGATCGCGGTGCGCAGCATAATTATCAAACTCTGTCCTTTGATCCTGTCGAAGCAAGGAATCACAAAGCTTTAAGCGCTCTGGTGGGTTGGCTGGCGATCGAACTCCCCCTGCCGGAACTCGCCCGCGACGGTCGGTTGCTGCTAAATTGATAAATATACTTAAAAGTCAAAGATTGAAATAAAGTATCTTTCTCGGAGTCGCCGGTTCAAAATTTGTCATGCCCGAGACCCCGCATACCCGTATAGTTTGTTTGGAATGGATGTTGCCGTGATTTTAATGCCGTCAGAAACTTCGCTTACCGAGTCAAACCCGTTGATTTTAGACAGTTTGCCAGACTTGTCGCTGAACGATGGCGGGTGTTCCCGCCGGGCTAGATTGCAAATTGACTTGATGTTGCTGGCGATCGAAGCCTTGTATCTCGGAGGTGCTGAAGAAATGCTGGCAGTGTCAAAGGAGTTGGAATTGGAATCAATTATCAAAAATCGGGTTGCCTTTTGGCTGATGCGCAATACTAACCCGCTGAGACGCTATACCCAGCGCCGCTCCCTGACTGTTATGGAGGCAAAAGCTCTGGTGGCGATCGCCTGTAATATGGCGCGCAAGTTAACCGCGACAATTCGCCAGTTGCTGCAAGATTCGCAGCAGTTGCGATCGAGAAATATCCCCCTCAACCAGAACTTGCTGCTTGCCGAATATTTAGAACGGTTTCGAGCACACTTTCGATCGCGCATGAACCCTAAGCGATCGGTAGTTGTAGCTTACGATTCCGAGGACAAGCTCAACGAATTAGCTTTGAACTTGTTGAGCAAACTGCTATTTTGTACAGGCACAGCCGGAATGCAGCGCTTCTGGGTTAGCCTGTTTGATGGAGAAATTGAATAAAAATGACTATTACGCGTCAGTACAATCTGCCAAATTGCACTCTGGTTCTAGAAGGGTTGAGCGATGGATCGGCAGCTAGCCAATTAGATATGAGGCCAGTGCTTTCGATATTAATGAGCGCTGAATGCTATGTGACAGGTATCAGGGAGCCCCTCAGTGGGGGACGAGAATTTTTTGAAAGCTTGGTGAGGGCTGTCAGTAGCTACGCTCAAGAATTTATGAGCGGAGTCCATTATCCCGATCGCTACGGCCCGAATTTGGGTATGGTGCAGTTGCACAGAATTGACGGGAATTCCCATCGGTTGACCGTTTTACCCGCAGAAGCAGGCAGCGCCACCCAAATCGATCAAAAAACCGAACTGTCGGCACAAGTAGATTTGACGACGGTACAGCTATTTGATTTAGTAGAGGCGATCGATCAGTTTTTTGCAGACACGCAAACGCTACCGGAATTGTCGCTGCAATTAACCCCAATTTCTAAGCGTTATATCAAATCAGCCGAACCTTTGGCGAAGCGGAGTTTGCCGGCTGTGGTGGGGGTGTCGAGTTTGGCTTTGGCTGCGATGGCATTTTTCTTTGTGCCGATACCGGAAATCCAGCGCCCGAGAGATCCGGTGCCACAACCGAATCCTGCGGGCCAGAATCTCGGCACGCCGAATTCGGGCGGTTCGGGTTCGCCGAATCCCAATCCCACGCCTCCGGCTGACGGTTTGCTACCAGGGAATCCGACTCCGAAAGCTGAATCGAGTTCGCCGACTCCCAATCCCACACCGCAGTCGAACACTTCGCCTGTTTCGCCCTCAGCCACACCGCAGTCGAACACTTCGCCGGAAAGCACGCCGAGTCCTGTTTCCGAAGCTTTGCCCAGTCCTGGGGCTGCCGCCGTGCCGATTACCGATCCGGCAGAAATTGACCTGTTGAAGGGCAAACTTTCTCAGGAAATTGACGGAGTTTTGAAGAATAAGCCTGCTGTTGTTAATACGGAGTTGGTTTATCGGGTGAGTGTGGCTAAAGATGGGGCGATTGTTGGTTACAAGTCGGAGAATTCTGCCGCAGTCGATCGACCTGAAACGCCGTTTTCGGAATTGCTTTACAAACCGATTGGTAGCAGGCCGCCTGCGGAACCGCTGGCTGATTTCCGAGTAGTTGTGGCACCGGGCGGCACTGTTGCAGTAACTCCTTGGTAACGGTTCGTAGTCAGGACTTTAGTCCGCATCCATTCAGAGGACTAAAGTCCTCACTACGAACCTATTTTATGGGGTTCGTAGTCAGGACTTTAGTCCGCATCCATTCAGAGGACTAAAGTCCTCACTACGAACCTATTTTATGGGATTCGTAGTCAGGACTTTAGTCTGCATCCATTCAGAGGACTAAAGTCCTCACTACGAACCTATTTTATGGGATTCGTAGTCAGGACTTTAGTCTGCATCCATTCAGAGGACTAAAGTCCTCACTACGAACCTATTTTATGGGGGGTGTTTTACGGATTTGAGATAAGTCAAAGTCCTGTGGGTGCTAGAGGCTCAATGTCTGGGTCAAATCCCCCGACTTGATTTGTGCGAATTATCCACAAAAATGCTCCTTGTTTTAATAAAACTTTGGCGATTTCATCTTGGGTGCGCCTCGGTAGCATTGTTCGGTAACTAATAGCAGCTTTTATCAAGTTCGTTATACCACCGAAAAAGGTTTTTTTCAGTTCCGAATCAATCCCCGCTAATCTGGAATTTTTGCGCCAATCTGGACGGAGAATACCGAGGGGAATTAATACTTTTTCTAAACTTTGTCCTAATGCTATTAACTGCTGAAATCTTTGAGTTTGAGCGGCGGTGGGATTAGTATTCAGCCAGTCTTGAATCTGAGGATTTGACTCAATTTCGGCAGTGATTTTTTTAATTGTAGCGTAAATTGCCTGACTTGAATCTTGGACGCAAGAAGTTGCTGGCGTGACTAAACTTGCGCCGGTGCCGTCTCCGGTGCGGTAGCGGGCCATCATGATATCGAGTTGCTCGTTTAATTCGCTTAAGGGTGACAGGATGATGCCGTCAAAATCGTAGTCGCAACACACGCAGTCTAATTTACAAATGATATCGCACACCGGGCGATCGCCCAACCAGCCGCGCTGCAAATCTCCCATATAGCTTTGCCATTTGCTCGAACCAGCAACAATTCCGTCTGGATTGTGGGCATAAACTTGTTTGTATTCTATATCAAAACGCAGTTCGCTGGTAAATCGATCGCGCACAACTTTTGCGACTCCGAAAGCAAAATGTCCGGTGACAATTCCCAGCGGTGCAGATTCGCCTTTTTTGCCACCGATACCACCGAAACAGTGAATCACTATGCCGATATCTCCTTCTTGCCAAGGTGAGATTAAACCGTTTTTTGTAGCATCATTTGGCATTAACAATACTCTCTTTACTTGCCCTTTTTGCGCTGGTGTATTTTGCCAGTTTTCACTGCTTAAATAAGCCAGAGATTTTTTGAGTCCGAAATGTGTTTCATCTGGGATTAATTGGGCAATTCTGCGCGGTTCGATCGCCTGCAATACAAAAATATTGTCTTCGTCTCTTTCACCGTAAATATACCAGCCATCTGGATTTAATGGCGATTGTTCGATCGAGTGATTGGTAGACCTCGCTATACCATTTTTGTCTGGCTGTACTTGCGGAATCCGAATGATTTCAGCGACGCCATCAAATTGTTGAGATATTTTGTTGAAATGCCGGACAATAAATTTGTCGCTTTCTGGTTCTTTTCGCTGTAAAATTGAGACTAAGCCGCACAAACGTCCAATAATTTGTACTGGTTCGCGATCGATAATTAGTTCCTGCTGATCGCTCTTGGTGTGGTTGACGACAATCACGGGCCTGCGTAACATCACAGTCACGCTATCTTCGAGTCTCGTACCTGCTAGAGTTGCCAAAGGGCCGACATTCCGCCAGCCGTTCAATCTATCTGGATGGATGTTGCCAGATTTTTGACTTTTTTTAGTTTGTTTTGTGAAGTTGATATCTTGACTGACTGCGTGGACAAAAAACTGAACTTGGCGATTCGTATTCCACTGCAAAGATGCTATTTTACCAATGAAGTTTTGATATTTTTTTGGTGCATTAATCACTTCAAAAAACACTGAACCGTAAGGCTGACGCTGTTCGTTTGAGGGCAAAATTAAGCGACCATGCCAAAGAGCGATCGGCTTATATAAATGGGCAACTTCTGATGAATCTTCGCAGATTATCTCCGGTTTAACCGCTTCTGCAATATCATTTTTTTTGCCAAAAATATTAGAAGTTAGATTGCCGTCATTTTCTAGAAATAAGGGTTCTAAAAAAATATTTTCAGGTTTGGCAAGACTACCGGTTAAATTGCCAGTATTTCCTTTAAATAGCCGTTTAAAAAAACCGTGGTTGCGAGCCAATTTATCCTGCAACCAATTCAGAAAAATCCGCATAAAAATAAAAGCTGTTAAGCCGAAAATAACTACTAAAGCTATCAGCCCCAAAGTCAAAATGAATTGCTCGAAAGATTGACTGGAAAGTAAAATAATTGTCGGTCTGATCAAAGAATATGCTGCCATAATAAGTAGGTAAGGGCAAAAAAAATATAATATTCCGATCGCCAATTGTAGATATTGTGTTGAACTCTCAATGGGTAGAAAGTCTTTGGGATTTTAAAATCCCCAAAGCCAAATGCACCAACTTCCGATATCATTGCACCGATCGCCTGCATTTCATGACCTTTTCACTACCCGATAGTCGATCGCTCAAAGCCCTTGAGTAACAGATTGCCCAGAATAGCCGGGTTTCGCACAAGTGGTCAGGAACCTGGTGTTTTAAGCTAAAAAGACAGGTTACAGCCCCTAGAAGCTCCAAAAAACCCGGTTTCTTGGAGTTTTACCGCAGATGTCGGCGGATATGCCGATCGACGCTGATGAATGCAGCTTTAACTTATTCATCAACAAAACTTACTTTCAAAGCTTCTTCGAGGGTAAAAGGCGATTCCTTGGGGAAAAAGTTTAATTTAATCCCTGTTTCATCCGCAGCTTTCTGGCAAGCTTTTTCATAACAATTATCAAACACTTGTACAATCAGAGGTTGCAAACTTGGACTATCTTCTAGCAATGCTTCAATACAGATACGCTGTTCTGCGATGGTACTCCCCCAACTTTGGCTACGTTTTTCTGGCTGATATTCCCATTTGAGTAAGTGCATCAAAAGCACAATTAAACGATTTTTCAATTCTCGTTTTTCACTTCTGCCCATACTTTCGATTTCTTCAACTAAATTCGGAACATCTATCTGATTAAATTTGCCATTTTTCAATTTATGAGCAGTAGCTTCTATCCACAAACAAAAGTCTTGTTCGTAGAGATTGTCTTCTGTTGTAATAGATTGGCTAATCATAACTAATTTCCTTTCAATCATCCTTTGTTTAAAGCCAGCAATCGTGTGAGTGTTCAGAAACCGGGTTTGGGTAAAAATAATTCGTTACAGGTTGTAGAAGCTGTAACAAACCCGGTTTCTTGGAGTTTTAACCGCAGATGTCGGCGGATATACGCTGATGGACGCAGATGAATGCAACAGTCAACAGTCAACTGTCAACTGTCAACTGTCAACTGTCAACATCATTCCGGTGTAACCGGAAATGATATTACTTACTCAACACGCCTTCGGGAATTCCCAAAATATCCTCAATCCGAGGCATATCTTCCAACGCAATCACTCGCCCTTCATCCTCGAAACCAGCAATTTGATCGAAGTTTAAATATCGATACAAATCGTCAGCAAAAGGATTAATCTTTTTCTCGACAATCTCCATGTATTCTTGGACTGTGGGAATTCGACCCAACAGCGAACAAACTGCGGCTAATTCGGCTGAACCGAGATAAACTTGCGCGTCTTTGCCCATGCGGTTGTTGAAGTTTCGAGTAGAAGTTGAAAACACAGTTGTTGCATCTTTGACTCGTGCTTGATTTCCCATACAAAGACTGCAACCAGGCATTTCTGTACGAGCTCCAGCGGCTCCAAAAATGCTGTAATAACCTTCTTCTTTGAGTTGCTGTTCATCCATCCGAGTTGGCGGACAAATCCACAGGCGGGCTTTCACTTCCCCTGCACCTTCCAACACTTTCGCAGTGGCGCGGTAGTGACCAATATTTGTCATGCAAGAACCGACAAATACTTCGTCAACCCGATCGCCTGCAACCTCACTTAACAACTTAACATTATCCGGGTCATTCGGTGCAGCCACGATCGGCTCTTTAATCTCATTCAAATCAATCTCAAGGATTTCCACATACTCCGCATCAGCATCAGCCTCCAGCAACACCGGATTTGCCAGCCATTCCTCCATCTTCGCCACCCGGCGCATCATTGTCCGCGCATCTGCATAGCCCCGCGCCATCATATTTTTCAGCAGCGCCACATTAGAGCGAATGTACTCAGAAACAGTTTCCACACTGAGTTTAATTGTACAACCAGCACAAGAACGCTCGGCCGTCGCATCAGTCAATTCAAAAGCTTGCTCGACTTTCAAATCTGGCAAACCTTCAATCTCCATAATCCGCCCAGAAAAGACATTTTTCTTGTTCTGTTTTTCGACAGTTAACAAACCTTTTTGAATTGCCACATAGGGAATTGCATTTACAATATCCCGCAGGGTTACTCCCGGCTGCAATTCACCTTTAAACCGCACTAAAATTGATTCCGGCATATCCAAAGGCATGACACCCAAAGCAGCAGCAAATGCTACTAATCCCGAACCCGCCGGAAAGGAAATTCCCAAGGGAAAACGAGTGTGAGAATCGCCACCAGTTCCTACTGTATCTGGCAATAACATCCGGTTTAGCCAAGAGTGAATAATGCCGTCTCCCGGACGCAAAGCTACTCCGCCCCGTTGAGCCATGAAATCTGGCAATTCATGGTGAGTTTTAACATCAACTGGTTTGGGATAGGCGGCGGTATGACAAAAACTTTGGATTACCAAATCGGCGCTAAATCCTAAACAAGCTAGTTCTTTTAATTCGTCCCGCGTCATGGGGCCGGTAGTATCTTGGGAACCAACTGTAGTCATGACTGGTTCGCAGGATGTACCGGGACGAACCCCAACTAAACCGCAAGCTTTTCCGACCATTTTCTGCGCCAAAGTAAAGCCTTTGTGGGTATCGACTGGGATTGTAGGACGGGTAAAAATAGTGCTGATTTCTAGTCCTAAAGCTTCGCGGGTTTTGTCAGTTAAAGTGCGTCCAATTAATAGGGGAATTCGACCGCCGGCGCGAACTTCGTCTAATATTGTGTCTGGTTTAAGGGTAAATGTGGAGATGATTTCTCCGGCTTCGTTGGTGATTTCGCCTTTGTAGGGATGGATGGTGATTACCATGCCTGTTTCCATTTTGGCGACATCGCATTCGATCGGCAATGCACCCGAATCCTCAGCCGTATTGAAGAAAATTGGGGCGATCGCACTTCCTAGAATATAACCGCCGTTGCGCTTGTTCGGCACAAACGGAATATCATTGCCAATGTGCCACAGCACGGAATTAATCGCCGATTTCCGCGACGAACCGGTGCCGACAACATCGCCGACATAGGCTACGGGATGACCTTTTTGTTTCAATTCGGCAATGGTTTGCAGAGCATCGGGCATTTTGCTTTCCAGCATCGCCAAAGCGTGCAGGGGAATGTCCGGGCGCGTGGTAGCCTGGGGGGCCGGCGACAAATCGTCGGTATTCGTCTCTCCCGGCACTTTAAACACCGTTACAGTGATGGCATCAGCTAGTTGCGGGCGACTCGTAAACCACTCGGCATTCACCCAAGAGTCGATGACTTGTTTGGCGTAGGGATTGACATCGGACAATTCCAGAACATCGTGGAATGCGTCGAATACTAACAGGGTTTTGCTGAGGGCGCGGGCGGCGGTGGCGGGAATTGCAATTTCGGCTGTTGGATTGAGCAAATCGATTAGGGAGTGGACGTTGTAGCCGCCCATCATTGTCCCTAGCAGGTAGACTGCCCATTTGGGAGTGATTAGGGGACTGTGGATTTCTCCTTTGGCGATGCTGGTCAAAAATCCTGCTTTGACGTAGGCTGCTTGGTCTACTCCTGGTGGTACGCGATCGCGCAATAATTCAACTAGGGTTTCTTCTTCGCCGGCTGGGGGATTTTTCAGCAATTGGCAAAGTTCGGAGGTTTGCTGAGCATCTAGGGGCAGTGGGGGAATTCCCAAGGCGGCCCGTGAGGCTGCGTGTTGGCGGTAAGATTCAAGCATTTCTGGTGTCTCCTCGGATAGTGTTCGATCGTTGTTTGCTGATCAGTGTACCTTTCAGATTAGGGGTTGTGTACCGACATCCGACAAAGTTACTGCTCCGATCAGAACTCAACGCAACTTCAGAAACAGTAGATTTGTATACCAAAGACGGATATGCTTTGAGCAACAAACGCTCGAACCTGTCAGTTTTGCGGCGTTGTGTTGCATTGTTTTGGTTGAAATTAGTCTGATACGAAGGTAATATCGATCGTCCTCTGCATCTGAAATCTTAACAGTTGACAGTTGACAGTTGACAGTTGAGTGCGAAGTTTTTAGGCAGGGGATTTAAGCCCCTGCCTAAAAACAATCCACCTAAAGGTGGGAGCTTAAATCCCCTGTGATGCAGGTTAGTCATAGCAAAAGGAAGACCTCAATTTAAATGCGCAACAGCTTAGGATTGCAAATTAAATAATTTACACAAGTTTGTGGGATGGGCGGGAGAGCCCGTCCATCCCACAAGAATCATCAAATTGTAAGTTATTTAATTCTCATTCCTTACAACCGGAAACGATATCAGTGAGGTCGCTTTCTTCAATTCTCAAATCTAAAATTTAAAATTTAAAATCGATTTACTAGACCTCCTGCAAAAATAGCTAGGAACAGGCAAGATGCCCGTTCCACAGAAAAAATTATTTTTTTGGAACAGGCAAGATGCCCGTTCCAAAATTTGATTAAAATGACTTTTGCAAGAGATTTACTCAAGCCCATAGCTGATGTCTAAATACAAAAAACTAAATACAAAAAACACCGCTCCTCAAAACAGGAGAACGGTGCATAGGGGGTGTTATGGGTTGTTGTCTGGAACTAACCCTAACAAATCATCAGATGTGCAGGTTAGGCCTTGTGATGGTTCAAAAATTGGCACAAACCCCGGGGATCGCACCCGGTTCGATCGACCATTCTTACTAACCTAACCATTCAACAACAGCATCTTCCTTAGTATTAGTGCGACGTTCAGGGGTTTCGCGCTCGAATTTCATGTGGACGGCGCGGTTTTGTTCGCCATCTGCGGCTACTGCAAAAATCGGATAGTCAATCAAGCCATCTTGGAAAGACATCTGGAAGCGGAAAGTGCCATCAGCATTGAGTTTGATTGGCTGTCCACCAATGTAAACGGTAGCGTCTGGTTCGGTAGCACCGTAGACGATCAATTCGGCATCAGCAACCAACCAGAACTGACGAGGGCGCATCGGGGTGGCGAAGCCAACTCCCGACATACCAACACCGGACATACCGGCACCGGACATGGTGAGACCGGACATCCCGACTCCGGACATGGTGAGACCGGACATACCGACTCCGGACATGGTGAGACCGGACATTCCGACTCCGGACGTCGTGAGGCCGGACATTCCGACTCCGGACGTCGTGAGACCGGACATCCCGACTCCGGACGTCGTGAGGCCGGACATTCCGACACCGGACATGGTGAGGCCGGACATGGCGGGTGCGGCCCACATTCCGACGCCAGAGGGGAAGACGTAGGAACTGACAGCTTGTTCGTGGATGCCGACTTGCTGGATGGAACCTGCAACGTGCTGCATTGATCCGAAGACAGAACCCGCTACGCGCAAAGCTTCGGCTGATTCTGCCATACCGAAGATTTGTTCGTAAATGGCGTTACCGTTGCTGTAGGTGGCGGCTGCTGTTGCTGCTGCAATTTTCTTGGCCGGGGGAACCAGTTCGGCGAAGGTTTGACCGCGCAAGTCTTCTTCCCAGTCGAGGGTGATGAATTGGTCTTCGATCCAGTCGCTGGGGTAGACGGGGGGAACGCGAACTTGGGCCGATCGCGCTAATACCAACCAACGGCCATCTGCACAGCGGTAGCCGATGTCGATCGCATAATCTCGATCGCTCACGGGGATTGGTACATACCATTCCCGCGCCAGTTCGTCACAGGGATATTCTTGAATGCTGTGGGGACTTTGAATTTCGAGATTAACATCTGTAACGTCGTAAATTCGCAGGGCGAGTTGCTGTCCACCTTGGCGGCGCATTTCTTGTTTGCGATCGTTAGAAATATCCCAGTAGGTGTAAGCCCATTCTGGATCGCGCGGCATTAAAACCACGCGACTTTCGCCATAACCATTGGGCAAATCTGCTAAACCTTCATCGACAGAAGATAGAGAACCACCTGTTTGATCTTCTTGACCTAGTTCAAATTTTGCTGCTTCCACTGCTTCTTGCGCCTCTAGTGTACGAGATGGGGTGTATGAAAATTTGGTACGCTGAATTTCTTGAATTGATGCCAGAAGTTGCGATTTCCGCATCCGGCTATAGCGAGAGACTCCACATTCGCTAGCAACTCTGCGGAGTTGTCGCAAAGTCATCTCTTCTAATGGTGGGCGTTCTTTTGCCATGAGTTTGTTCTCCTCTAATTGGGGATGGCGGGTTAGATTTTTCGGTTCAACACAAATGTGTTGACTTTTTGAGTTAGAAACTCTTTTAAATGCAAATATTATCGAGCTTCCGAATCTCTCCAACCTTTGAAGCCTTGCTGGTTTTTAGCTTGTCTTGTCCCCAATTGCGATCGGGGTTTGTGACTTTTTGGCTTCTGCGCGCACCGTTCGATCTAAATAAAACTTCATTTCTCGATTCTTGAATTAACAAGATCGATTTTGTTAGTGCGATCGGTGCTGCTAGCAACGCTGTGCTCGCAGCACACGCGCTATTCGATTTCCAAAGCTGCTCAATTAATCAAAGCTTTTCTTTGGGATCGCTTTGTGATGATTTAATATTGCAGACAAGTTGCTGTCTGGTCAAGGGGTCTTTTGCCTCAATCGTGGGTACTTATACGCATTTTCGTGTGTTTGGGGATCAATATGTCAAAATTCCCTGACAATAGAATGCTTGTGGGGATCTGTCGCGAACAATAAGTCATCAAATTTTGACATCTTGTTCCCAGGGGGCGATTCCCTTTGGGATAGTTCCGCTTCACGGGTTTGTTGATGAGTCTGGGAGTAGCTGTAGCTGTAGGGTGCGTCGCCATTCACAATCCCTTGCATAAAAATCGACTTTTGGAGTAGCGACGCACCAGTGCCATAGCCGCCGAGTATAAACAAACCCAAAAATTATGTTGTAGCAAGACTTCAGAGAAATGGCATAGCTTGATATTTCTGATTCATTCGGGAGTATCTAGCTTATCAAACAGTTGATTAAAAAAATCTTCCGCTTTTTGCCCTTGGCCTCGATTCATTTGTTCCAAACCAAGTTTAATTCCCTTTAAAGTCTCCAATAACTCCACCGCATCTAAAAGTTTCTGATAGGATTCAGCATCCTGAACAACTAACTCTGCTTTCCCGTTGACAGTTAGAACTAAAGGATGTTTGGTTTGCTTGAGGCGCTGCACAAACTCAGTCGTATTACGTTTGAAATCGGTGAGAGAATGTATGTCTCTTGAAAAGTTTATCATAATAATGACATTAAATTAGCATCTAATTAAATGTCACATGGTATTTGCGGAGTTTGTCAATCAAATTTTGATAGTAAAAAGAGACTGTGACATAATAGAATAGGTAATAGCCGATCGCGAGGCCGCACAGTATGCTCAAAACTACCATTACCATTCCCCAGACATTCAAAGTAACTCACGAACAGTTCCAGCAAATTGCGGCCGTCAACCGTGACTTAAGGCTAGAGAGAACTGCTACAGGAGAATTAATCATTATGGCACCCACAGGAAGCGATACAGGCTATCGAAACCAAGATATGTCAGGACAACTCTGGCTGTGGAATCGCCAAACCAAGCTAGGAGTAGTATTTGACTCTTCTAGCGGTTTTAAACTGCCCAATGGTGCCGATCGCTCCCCAGACGCTTCCTGGGTTAAATTAGAACGGTGGCAAACTCTCACACCCAAACAACAAGAAGGCTTCGCTCCCCTCTGTCCAGACTTTGTTGTAGAATTGCGCTCTAAGTCCGACAACATGGAACCATTGCGAGAAAAAATGCGAGAATACATCGCGAATGGATCTCGTTTGGGGTGGTTAATCGATCGCAAAAACCAGAAAGTCGAGATATATAGACAAAATCAGGATGTGGAAATTTTAAATAATCCCAGCACTTTATCCGGGGAAGATATATTGTCGGGATTTGTCTTAGATTTAACAGATGTTTGGTAGTGACATCGAAAGATTCACCAACCGCAATATAATAAATTACAGCAGTACATCAATCTCAAATATCAAATCCCATGTCCCTAACGCTTTACAACAGCTTGACCCGCCGCGAATCACCTTTCGATCCCCTCGAACCCTCAAAGGTGCGGATGTACTGCTGCGGCGTTACGGTGTACGATTACTGCCACGTCGGCCACGCCCGCGCCTACATTGTTTGGGATATGGTGCGCCGATACTTGATGTGGCGCGGATACTCGGTGCGTTACGTTCAGAATTTTACAGATATTGATGACAAAATTCTCAACAGAGCCCGCGAAACAAATTCAACAATGGAAGCCGTAGCCGAACGCTTCATCGATGAATATTTTGCCGATATGGACAAGCTAAATATTCTCAGGGCAGACGAATATCCCCGCGCCACACACTCAATGGACGGCATTAAACGGCTGATTCACGAATTAGAAAATAAAGGTTATGCCTATGCCTCTGGCGGCGATGTTTACTATAACGTTAGGAAGTTTACCGATTACGGAAAACTTTCCGGCCGCAAGTTGGAAGAAATGCAGGCTGGCGCTAGCGGCAGATTGGAAACCGCAGAAATAGAAGCTCAAAAAAAGCAAGATCCGTCTGATTTCGCCCTGTGGAAAAGCGCTAAACCCGGTGAACCTGCTTGGGATTCATCTTGGGGGAAAGGCCGCCCTGGATGGCACATTGAATGTTCGGCGATGGTGCGCGATTGCTTGGGCGAAACTATTGATATTCACTGCGGTGGTTCCGATTTAACTTTTCCGCACCACGAAAACGAAATTGCTCAATCTGAAGCGGTGACGGGGAAATCTCTTGCTAATTATTGGATGCACAATGCTTTTGTGACTGTCAATGGCAAAAAGATGTCGAAGTCTTTGCACAATTTTATTACTATTCGCGATTTGTTGGAGGGGAATTGGTCGAGTGATTTGGAATCTAACCCCCCCCAGCCCCCCCTTGGTAAGGGGGGGAGTAAGAGTGAAAATGATAAGTCAAAAGCGGTTGAACCGATGGCGGTGAGGCTGTTTGTATTTATGGCGCAGTATCGCAGTCAAATTGATTTTACCGAAGAGGCGATCGCATCTGCTCGAAATGGCTGGAATACGATCGCCGAAGGCTTGCTTTTTGGGCTCCGATATGCCGATAAACTGAGTTGGGATGTTGAGAAAACTGGACAAGATACCAAAGCTGTACAGGAATTCCAAGCAGCGATGGACAATGATTTTAATACTCCCAGTGCTTTGACTGTGCTGTTTGAATTGGCTAAGGAATTGGGCAAGGAAGGTAATGTTTTGGTGCATCAAGGCAAAACTGAAACTGCTGCGGAATTGTTGCAGCAAAAGTGGCTGACTTTGGTGAGTTTAGCGGGGGTTTTGGGTTTGGAAGTTTCGCCGGAAGCTGACACGGAAATCTCGGTTGGCGGTTTGACGGATGGTGAGATTGAGGCGATGATTCAACAGCGGAAGGATGCAAGGAAAGCGAAAGATTTTGCTGAGGGCGATCGTATTCGTGATGAACTGAAGGGCAATGATATTACTCTAATCGATCAAAAGGATGGTACAACTATCTGGCATCGCGGTTAAAATTTAGTTTTTTTAACCGCAGATGAACGCCGATTAACGCAGATAAAATTCCATCCGCGTTCATCTGTGTTCATCTGCTGATATCTGCGGTTAAAAACTCCCATTGACAAACTCGGCAACAGCCGCGACAAATTCTGCGGTGGATTCGTAGGGTAAAACATTGCGCCCAGGCATTAATAAACCTTCCGCATTAGGAAAATTAGCTAAATATTGCGCTAATCGTTCCTCCGGTTTTTCCTCTTTACCAGCTTGACTAATGCTTGATGCTTGTTCTCCCATGACAATCAGTGTAGGTCGATCGAACTTTTGAATCGTGCTACTATAATCCTGCCGCCAAAACCCCGCTAAAAACGAGTAAACCGCATGACGGCTGTCAGGGTTAGCCGCCCCAGCCTGCAAAGCATCCAACCATTCGCTGTCAACTTTCGCCGCATCCCCAAACAGTTGTTTGATTGAAAAAGATCGCAGAAATTCAGCGCGTCTGGCGTAGCGGTAAAATGCGTTTCCCAAGGGAGAATCTAATAAATTCCAGACAATTCTTTGCTGTCTTTCAGTAGAATGTTTGTTCATCACCGCCCAAGCCGGAGGCCCGGCTAACACTAGCCCCCGAATTAAATTCGAGTCGCTTTCTCGGTCAATTTTTGCTAAAGCCAAGGCTACTGATAATAGAGCACCTTGCACTATGACGATCGCAGGTTTTTTTACTACAGTCTCCAAGAAAAACTGCAACTGTGCGGCCCAATCGTCAGGATAGCAAGCCACAGCGGGCATTTCGCAATCACCGCAACCCAAAAGATCGGGATTGTAAATCGGATTGCTGTTACCTGTTTTGCACCAACTTTCGCAAAATCTCTGCCAAAATACTCTTGACAAACCAACTCCGATCGGATGAATTAATAACAATGGTATGCTATCTTCTGTTGCAGTAGTTGGATTGTGAAAATCATAGGCGCAGCGATAATTTTTCCATTGGTAAAACAGCGTTGGTGATTTTAGAGGCGAACTGGCAGACAAATTTTGCGTTGAATATTGCGGTTGCATATTATTTTTTTTGGCATAAGTTACTTTTTATTATAATATAAGTAGGGGCGGGCATCGCCCGCCACTACAAATCTTGATTTGGGATATTTTTTGGGGAAAAATCAAAAATTACCCAAACACAGGGGATTTAAGCCCCCACCTTTAGGTGGATTGTTGTTAGGCTGGGGCTTAAATCCCCTGCCTAAAAACTTCGCACTCCGAAGTCAACTGTCAACTGTCAACTGTTAAGGAACCTGATCCTTGGCCGGCGGTACAATCCCAATTTTATTTAAACCTGCATCAATATCCCTAAGTAATTTAAAATCCTGATCCGGCAAAAGATTGATAGTTGAATGTTTTTCGAGAAAGGAGAATGCTTGACGAAATTCGCGGGGGCTACAGTCGATCGCACCATCAAAGTGACAAGGTATAATTCTGGCAAAATCCCAACTCGCCACCCGCGAAGCCCAATCGAGAGTTTCCCTTGGCGCGCGGTTGAGAATTAATGTCTGCAAAATCGGCGCGACAAACAACCGCCCTCCTCCCCGCAAAGCCTCAAAACAATGCTCCCAATTTGTTTTCCACTTGAACGGAAACAACCCGAAATAAGCTTTTCTAGAACGTTCTGGGGCTATGATGGCGTTGGTGAACACCCCCGACCACGGCGGTACTTCTAGCACGCTGGGGCGAAAGTACATGGCAAATAGGGCGATTCTCTGCCATCCTTTGCGGCGGTTTTCGTGAGTATCTGCCACCATATCCAAGGCGTTGTCTTTGGCATGAAACAACAGCGGGTACGAGTCGATTTGGACGATCGCGGGCGGATTTTCGGGAATCGAAACCACGGCATCTGTTAACATCAGTGTGCGCGATCGCCTGTGAAATAGCGCCACTTCGGCAAACCAACCTAAGCGTAGATCGATCGGGCCAAGTATCGCCCAATCAAATTGATCCGCAAGCGTTGTTTCGCTGCTGTCGCAGGGAAGTACAGACGTGCGTTTAGCCGGCAAACCCAGCCAACTCAGCGGCAAATTCAGCGGAAAACTCCACTGTTGCGGGGCGACAAACACCTGCGCTTGGGGAAAACACCTCGCAAAGGGGCCGACAAAAACCTTGTGTTCGATGCCGGAAACCGTTGTCAGCAGGATATACTTAACTTCGCCGTGCTCTGCGACTAACTCGTTTACCAAGCGGATGCACTCAGGCGTAGGTGCAACGGGGGCATAGATGAGAAGGCCTTCGGGTTCGAGTTTAATTACTGTCATCCGAATCGGGACAACTACATAGAAAATGCCTTGAATTTGGTCAAAAGTCCAGATTGTATCCTTGACTATTTCCTTGCGGATCGTCCGTCGTTTACCATAGGGATATATGGGGACGATCGGCCAAAAGGGCCAAGAATAGTCCCGATCGTTAATCTGTACTGATGTTGGTATGCCTTCACCCTCTGCCAATGGTGCGACTCCTTGCCGATTATTTTTGGTTTATTTTTTTTGTACGTGCGTGCGATCGAACTATTGTTAGTTATAGATCAATACGGTTCAGATAAGACAGATCGCCCCTAGCCCCCCTAAAAAAGGGGGGGGACAAGAAGTTGCTCAAAGTCCCCCTTCTTAAGGGGGATTTAGGGGGATCTCCGGCGAATTAGTAGTGTTAACTGAACCGTATTGGACTAAAGTCCTGACTACAAAATTATATATTAACTTTTAGCGAACTTGTCCTGATATAATCATAAGTTTGCAAGAATTTCTCAACTTTAGTAGATATGACTCAAAACTACCGCATCACTCTTTTACCGGGAGACGGCATTGGCCCTGAAATTATCGCTGTGGCGGTAGATGTCCTGAAACTTGTTGGCAAACAATTCGACATCGGGTTTGAATTTCAAGAAGCTTTAATGGGCGGCGCTGCTATTGACGCAACAGGCAATCCGCTACCGGAAGAAACTTTGCAAAAGTGCCGCAACAGCGATGCAATATTATTAGCAGCAATCGGTGGTTACAAGTGGGATAATCTGCCCCGCGAACAGCGCCCAGAAACGGGATTATTAGGGCTGCGCGCCGGATTGGGACTGTTTGCGAATTTGCGTCCTGCAACTATTTTACCGCAATTGGTTGATGCTTCTTCTTTGAAACGGGAAGTTGTCGAAGGCGTAGATATTATGGTAATCCGCGAACTCACCGGCGGCATTTACTTCGGCAAACCAAAAGGCATTTTTGAAACCGAAACTGGGGAAAAACGGGGAGTCAATACAATGGCTTACACGGAGTCGGAAATTGACAGAATCGGGCGCGTTGCTTTTGAGACGGCTAGAAAGCGCGGAAAAAGGCTTTGTTCCGTTGATAAAGCGAATGTTTTGGATGTTTCGCAACTGTGGCGCGATCGCATTATTGCCCTTGCTTCAGAATACCCCGATGTCGAACTTTCTCACCTCTACGTTGACAACGCAGCAATGCAGTTAATTCGCTGGCCAAAACAGTTCGATACAATTGTCACGGGGAATCTATTCGGCGACATTCTTTCCGACGCGGCGGCAATGTTAACTGGTAGTATTGGAATGCTCCCTTCTGCTAGTTTGGGAGCAACAGGCCCGGGAGTTTTTGAACCAGTGCACGGTTCAGCGCCGGATATCGCTGGACAAGATAAAGCAAATCCGATCGCTCAAGTTTTGAGTGCAGCCATGATGCTACGCTATGGCTTGAATCAGCCGGAAGCTGCGAATAAGATTGAACAAGCGGTTGTGGAGGTTTTGGATCGAGGTTATAGGACTGGCGATATCATGTCCGAAGGCATGAAACTCGTCGGCTGTCGGGCGATGGGCGATGCTTTGATTGAAGTTCTATAAAGTCGATCGCATTGTCTGGTAGGGGCGATTTTTTTGAATAATATTGGACGCAAACCATCTTATAAACCAATACGGTTCACTTAAGACTATTTATGCCCCGGAGATCCCCCTAAATCCCCCTTAAGAAGGGGGACTTTGAGAGCTTTCTTGTCCCCCCCTTTTTTAGGGGGGTTAGGGGGATATGTCTTAAGCCAAGCGTATTGTCTTATAAACTCGCTCTAATAGCTCTATATTGTTGGTAAAGTCAGCCCCTACAGAATTCTGTTCAATTCCCAATAACAAATAACAAATAACAAATAACAAATGAGTAACCGAAAATTTCTGCAACCAGGAGATTTGCTCAGGGCTATTTCGCCTAGCGGCACTCTGCGAGAATTAACTAACTTTGAACGCGGTTTGGAAATTTGGAAATCTCGCGGCTATCGAGTTGAATTAAGTCCTGGTTTTGACGATCGCTGGGGCTATCTGGCCGGCTCCGACGAAAACCGCGTTCGACAACTCGCAGATGCCCTCAATGACCCAGATTGTCGCGGTATTCTATGCGTGCGAGGCGGTTTCGGCAGCACTCGACTTTTGGAAAAAGGGAAAGTAGGACAACAGGAAAACGCGAAACTCCAAGAAAGTGAAAATGCCCCATCCCCGATGCCCGATGCCCAATTCCCGATGCCCGATTCCCATTCCCCGAAATGGCTGATCGGCTTTTCGGACATTACTGCTTTGCTCTGGAATCACGATAAATTGGGTATTTGGGGCGTTCATGGGCCACTGCTGGCGACTTTGGGCGCGGAACCAGATTGGTCTGTCGATCGTCTTTTTGACTGTGTAGAAGGTCGTCCTTTAGCATCCTTGTCAGGGAAAGGATGGGGTGGTGGAAGGGCTACTGGGAGGCTGTTTCCGGCGAATCTGACGGTGGCTACTCATTTGCTCGGAACCCCGTATCAACCGGATTTAACAGGTGCTATTCTCGCATTTGAGGATGTTTCGGAGGCTCCTTACAGGGTCGATCGAATGTTGACGACTTGGCGAATGGCTGGGGCGTTTGCAGGGGTGCGGGGGATTGCTTTGGGGCGTTTCAGCCGCTGCGAGGTTGACTCGAAGATTCCGAGTTTTAGTATAGAGGAGGTTTTGCGCGATCGACTGGGGGATTTGAATATTCCCATTGTCTCGGATTTGCCCTTTGGCCACGATGGGGTTAACGCTGCTTTACCGATGGGAATGATGGCTAGTTTGAACGCTGAATCGGGATTGCTGATTTGTGAGGAACAATTATAGCTGTAATTCGAGATTTGCGATCGGCTAAATAGTCCGGTTGGGTGATGTTAACACTCGATCGTCGAAAGTATCTTTAAAATAGATACATTGATTTGTGGAAAATCAAGCGCAAACAAAGCAAAAAGATTTTAAAACTCACCAAAAGAGGTTTATTATGAAAGCACATAACGTTTTAAACAGTATTGCCGCCGCTGTGCTAGTTACAGGATTGGCACTCACAGGGATTTCTTCTAGTGCGGTTGCTGAACAGATCGGAAATGGCGATCGTATAGATGGAGTAATTCGCCGCACTTCCCCAATTTACCGTTTCCGAAATATGTGGACTCCCGGTGCTCCGGTAGAAGAATTGCGGGGTCAAGAATACACTTTCAGTGCTAACGAAGGCGACGACATTCAAGTTTATTTAGACACTAATAGACGCGGCTTTACTCCCGTGATGGTGCTATTTTACGGAAATAACAAACAAGTAGCTTTTACGCAAGATAATTCTTTTAATTATCGGATTCCCCGTAGCGGTGATTACAAACTGTTAGTGTTAGCAAAAGATGCTGCTAGGGGCGGAGATTATACGCTGGAAGTTGCGGGAATTGATGGTGGCGACAGACGGACTAGCAATAGGCGCGATGACAGAAACGACAGGGACAGAAACAACCGCAACTACGACGGAGAACGGATTTTGCGGGATGATTTTGGCTTGCGACCTCTTGATTGTCGCGTGAGACGTACTATGGTGAGAGTAAGGTTTGAGGATGCCGACAGAAACGAGACTTATTGCGCTGAACCGAGTCGCCAGTATCCGCAGGGAGATTATTATTACAATTCGCGGACTAGGGATTTAGATTCGGCGAGGAATGATGATGGTAGATTCGATCGCTCTAATGATGATAGCAGGTTCGATCCAAGTCGAGATCAATGTCGCGTATCTGTAGGCGGAGTGTGCGTGACTAGGTAAGTGGAAAAAACAATCATCTTTTCCGAGGAATTGTAGGGGCGGGTTCACCCTAATTTGTAACTCAAATCAACAATATTTATAAACCCGCCCCCACCCATCGGTAGGGTGGGGGCGGGTTTATCAGTTCTGGGATTTGATGATCTGAATTGGGGTGAACCCGCCCCTACGAATCTTGGTGTTTTAGATATTTTGGGGATTCGTGAAGATGTAATTGCGATCGAAATAAAGTGTAGTTAATCCATCGCAAAAGTTCGATATTTCAACTGTTTTATTCGCAATAAATTGGTATATATTCGGCTAGTCCTTAAGTTTTTTTAGGATTGTAGCGCGGGTTCCGAAACCCGGTTTCTTGGTAGAAATCGGGTTTCTTTGCGTCGCGAGTTTCCATTCAATTAGTTTCCCCAGCGAGTGGGGAGATTATTGAATTTATTCAATAGTCAGTTGCTGCTTACCAGCTAAAATTTATGAGGCAATTAATTCAGTTTCAAAAACAATGGATACTATTGATATTTAAGGCTTCCGTTTTCATTGTATTCAAGCTCATGATACTTGCCACCTAAACCTAAATCATGTAAGCACCTCTGGTAGTTTATTGGGCCCATATCAAAAGCATTAGTCTGATTCAATCTTGCCCATTCAGCTACTCTTAGCTGGCTAGTTACCCCTGAAGCATCAGCTACGGTTTTGACAATCCAATCAAACATCTTTATTTACTCTTTAAGTTCGTATAATTTAATTATATTCCTATTGATTTTTTTGGGTCAAGTTTCCATTCAATTATTTTCCCCAGCGAGTGGGGAGATTTGCGAGGGTTCCCAAAATTATTCGTCAAAACTCCTTCAACTCCGCACCAAAAATTGCTGAAACCCTTGCCCAGTAATGCTGCAAGGGCTATGACCAAACTGCGTCATCTCAGCCATTTTCCCTTAAGCCTCGCAAATGGTCTGAGTTCGATCGCAATTGAAACAAGCCCAAAGAAACCGGGTTTTTTCGCCAATTTTCCGGTGACAACGCATAATTTTCGCAAAAAAACCCGGTTTCTGACCACCCGTGCGTTCAGAACTAGATTCGAGTTCTGGTCATTGTCTCAGTTTCTTGGGTGATCGCCAAATACACATTTGTACACATAAGTATTTTGTCAAAAAGGACGATCGGACAATGGTAAGCTACCAAAGGCATTGAAATATCTAAGGTAGAGAAAAGTTAAAATGTCGGCATTAAATGAAGTTCCCTTACTGTTGCGGGCAGCCCGCGGCGAAACCCTAGAACGCCCGCCCGTGTGGATGATGCGCCAAGCCGGTCGCTACATGAAGGCCTATCGAGATTTGCGAGAAAAGTATCCCTCCTTTCGCGAACGTTCCGAAATTCCCGAAGTCGCCATCGAAGTTTCCCTTCAGCCGTGGCGCGCGTTTCAACCCGACGGCGTAATTCTGTTTTCCGATATTGTCACCCCAATGCCCGGTTTGGGCATCGACATGGACATCGCCGAAGGCAAAGGCCCGATTATCGACGCACCCATCCGCACTCAGCAGCAAATCGACAACCTCCAACCGCTGAATCCCGAAGAAAGCTTGCCGTTTATCAAAACAATCCTGCAATCCCTGCGCGCGGAAGTCGGCAACAAGTCCACCGTGCTCGGTTTTGTGGGCGCGCCTTGGACGCTGGCAGCCTATGCGGTTGAGGGTAAAGGTTCTAAGTATTATGCCATCATCAAAAACATGGCATTTTCCGATCCAACTTTACTGCATCAGTTGCTGTCAAAATTCGCCGATGCGATCGCAGTTTATATGCGCTACCAAATCGACTGCGGCGCGCAAGTAGTCCAAATGTTCGACTCCTGGGCCGGCCAAATGTCCCCGCAGGACTACGAAACCTTCGCTTTACCATACCAAAAACAGGTATTTGAGCAAGTCAAAAAAACCCATCCCGACACCCCGCTAATTCTGTTAGTCAGCGGCAGTGGCGGCCTCCTCGAACGCATGACAAAATCCGGCGCGGATATCATCAGCGTCGATTGGACAGTTGATATGGCCGACGCGCGCCGACGTTTGGGCCCCAACATGAACGTTCAGGGAAATCTCGATCCGGGCGTATTGTTTGGTTCTCATGGGTTTATTCGCGATCGAATTCTTGATACAATTCGCAAAGCGGGCCCGCGCGGACACATCCTCAACTTAGGACACGGCGTGTTACCGGGAACCCCCGAAGATAACGTGCGTTTCTTCTTTGAAACCGCCAAACAAGCTGACAAATTGCTCGCAGTTACTGCTTAAATTTGACAGTCCCAGAGTCCGACAGGGGTTGAAACCCCTGTCTCATAGCGAAAGTCCTCTTAAGAGGACTAAAGATTAATATTTCAGTCGGTTAAAACTGAGATGTTGCATCATTCTCAATCAGCCTTTCATGGGCCGGACACCCCACAAAAAAACTTACTTTTTGTGAAACAGGCATCTTGCCTGTTCTTAAAAATGCTTTTCTTCAGTCGGTTTCAACCGACTTTTGCTATTAGCCAGGGGTTTCAACCCCTGGCGGATTGCAGGAGAATGAAACAGCCCAATTCTCCCCCATCCCGACTCTTCCCCATTCTGCAAAATGAACGCCAAAAAAATTTTCATAACGGGTGCAAGTGGCTGTATCGGTCACTACATGGCCGAAACTTTGATTCAACAGACAAATCACGAACTTTACTTATTAGTACGCAACCCCGAAAAGTTAAAATTTGACTGGAAAGCCCGTCCCGACATCAATATCATACAGGGCGATATGCGAGATATCGATCGGCATTCCGAACTTTTGCAAACAATAGATGTCGCAATTTTAGCCGCCACCGCTTGGGGAGGAACCCAGGAAGTTTTAGATGTGAATGTCACCAAAACTCTCCGCCTAATTCAATTACTTTCGCCGCAGACTTGTCAACAAGTAATTTATTTTTCAACAGCCAGCATTCTCGGTCGAGATAACAATTTACTCAAAGAAGCGGGTGAATTGGGCACAGATTATATTAGCTCGAAATATAACTGCATGACGCAATTGTCAGCCTTGAAAAATCTACCTCCGATTACCGCACTTTACCCGACATTAGTATTGGGAGGAGACGCACACAAACCAGTCTCTCACTTGTCATCCGGCCTGCCACTTGTCGCAAAATGGATTGGTTTGATTCGCTGGTTTAAGGCAGATGGCAGCTTTCACTTCATCCACGGCGCAGATATTGCCACAGTAGTTAATTATTTAGTTGAACACCCGTCGGCTGCTGAGGAACCGCGACATTTTGTACTTGGAAATCCGGCGATTACAGCTAATGAAGTAGTAGAACAAGCTTGCCAATATTTGAATAAAAGGATATTTTTTAGGGTTACTTTGTCAGCTTGGCTAGCCGATTTCTTTATTTGGTTGTTCCGAATTCAGGTTGCTGCTTGGGATAGATTTTGCATCAGCTACCGCCATTTTACCTATCAAAATTTGGTCAATCCTGAAAGCGTTGGATTGCCGAGTTACTGCGGCACAGTTGCCGATATGTTAAGAACTAGCGGTATTCCCGATAAAAATGTAAAGTAGAGTTATTTTTTGTGCGAAGGTTCGTAGTGCGGACTTTAGTCCGCTGGCTTACTTGCGGACTAAAGTCCGCACTACGAACCAATCGCGAGATAGGTCAAATTTACCGGACAGGATATGAGAAGGAAGATAGAAGAGGGAAGAGGAAAGAGGGAATCTGTACCTGGCGACTAAATGTAGAGTTAACAGTGCGTATCAAAGGACTAATTTACTGTTTAAAAATCTTTTTTCCCCTGATTCCTACACTTTTTAAGCGATTATCGTCAATTCAGGGTCAAATAGGATAAGATGTCAGCATTTGCTAACTTTAACAGGGAAGTGACAGCTAAAAATTGTGCTGATTTTCTGCTTGTTAGGGGGTGTCGCCCCTCATGAAATAGTCGATCGCGCGCAAGATCGTAATTTTAGCCTTAATATTAAGTCTTGAGAGTCGATCGAACTCTCAGACACGCCAGCCCGATCGCAAGTTGTTTACTGATGTGAGGTTTAACATAATATGCGAGTTCTTCTAGTTTACCCCCTGTTCCCGAAAACATTTTGGTCTTACGAGAAAATCCTAGAATTAGTCGATCGCCAAGTGCTGCTTCCACCGCTGGGTTTGGTCACAGTAGCAGCTATTCTACCCCAAGAATGGGAATTTAAGTTAGTCGATCGTAACATCAGACAAATCACAGAAGCAGAATGGGAATGGGCAGAGCTCGTTATTCTGTCCGCCATGATTGTCCAAAAAGAAGACTTACTAGACATCATCCGCGAAGCAAAACGGCGCGGTAAATCCGTAGCTTGCGGCGGCCCTTACCCGACTTCCGTACCCGAAGAACCCCAAGCCGCAGGCATCGATTACCTGATTCTCGACGAAGGCGAAATCACCCTACCGATGTTCGTCGAAGCAATAGGGCGCGGCGAAAAAAGTGGAATGTATCGATCGGACGGCGTAAAACCCGATGTTACCACAACCCCGGTTCCTCGCTTCGACTTGCTCGAATTAGACTGCTACGATTCGATGTCAATTCAATTTTCGCGAGGTTGTCCCTTCCAGTGCGAATTCTGCGACATCATCGTCCTCTACGGGCGCAAACCCCGCACCAAAGAACCCCAACAATTGATTGCAGAACTAGACTGTCTCTACAACCTAGGTTGGCGGCGCGGCGTGTTCATGGTAGACGACAACTTCATCGGCAACAAACGCAGTGTCAAACTATTGCTAAAAGACTTAGAAGTCTGGCAAATAGAACACAAATTCCCCTTCAACTTCAACACAGAAGCATCCATCGACTTAGCCCAAGACCAAGAATTGATGGATATGATGGTGAAATGTCATTTCAACGCAGTATTTCTGGGAATTGAAACCCCCGACGAAGAAAGCCTGCAAATGACCAAGAAATTCCAAAATACCCGCAATTCTCTGATAGAATCAGTAGAATTAATTGCCAAATCCGGCTTGCGAGTAATGGCCGGATTCATCATCGGATTCGACGGCGAAAAAGCAGGCGCAGGCCAACGCATTGTAGACTTCGCCGAAGCAGCAGCAATTCCGAGCACAACCTTTGGAATGTTGCAAGCTTTGCCACACACTGCATTGTCCCACAGACTAGCAAAAGAAGGGCGGTTGCGCGACAAATCCGGAAACCTCAACCAGACTACATTGATGAACTTCATCCCAACGCGGCCACTAGAAGACATCGCGCGGGAATATGTCCAAGCATTTTCTGATGTGTACGATGCTGAGAAATACTTAGACCGCACCTACCGCCACTTCTTGATGCTGGGTGCACCTACAGCAGATATACCATCAAGAATCCCCAGTTGGATCGACTTGCGAGCACTATTAACTGTGGTTTGGCGGCAAGGAGTCAAGCGTTCAACTCGCTGGAAGTTCTGGCATCATTTGTTCAGCATTTTCAAGCGCAATCCGGCGGTTTGGGATCACTATTTGACTGTGTGTGCTCACAACGAGCATTTTCTGGAATACCGTCAAATTGTGCGGGATGAAATTGAAGCTCAATTAGCTGACTTTTTGGCTAACGAGTCTCAAACAGTGTATCAACAACCTGTTGTTGCTGAGGAAAAGGAAGTGCAAGCGGTTTAGGGTTGGAGAATTCAACCTAATACCCAGATATCCGACTTCTTTAAGAAGTCGGATATCTAAATTGCTTGAACAAGAATATCATCTATAGGAATTCTAAATGATTGGCTTGCATTATACGAGAGCAAGATGCTCACATTACAAGGATTCTGGTCTTCCTCGATTTTGCGACTGATTTAGGACTGCTATAGCTGTCTAATTTGCTTCCAATCAATCAGGGATTCCATGTTACATATATTCCTTGAAATGTTTCAGCGGTTCATCGAAATTATCAGACATTAACGATCTGACGAGCCCAACTACCATAACCATGAGGTTGTTCAAGTTGTTCTTCTAGAGATGATTCAGTTTTTGCGTGTTTCTCAAGTAGATATTTTGCATAATGCAATATCTCTTGTTACAGAAATTTTGGTTTTTTAGCCTCTTCATTCAAACGAACTTTCAAATCCTTAATCCGCTAATTAGACGGTGACAGACTTGGCAATTTTTGCAAGCAATCGCAACGCTTCATTGACAGAAGCTGAGTCTCGAAATATCTCTGCTACGTCTGGATCGAGAATCACAACATTACTTGATTTCATATAGGCTTCATAGTATTTGCCACGGACACCACCTGAAAAATCATATTCAGGTCTCATCTCGTCATTAATTGTTACTTCAGGTTCCTGACTCATAGCTTTTTCTCTCTTGTCGGGTGGCTAAACGGGCGCTGATTAAACGCACTTCACCTTCTCGTTCTGTATGGGACACAACCAAAAGGCGCTGTAACTTTGACTGACCGATCGTTAAAAGACGGAACTCACCTACAGAATGGTCATGGTCAGAAATTGTAATAGCCAGTGGATCTCCGAAGACAGTGACAGCCTCTTCAAAAGACACACCATGTTTTTTGGCATTACTACTCGCTTTGTTTGAGTCCCACTGAAACTTCATAGATCTATTCTACTCTCAAGCAGCTTTGGGATGTTGGCAATTGCCTAGTTTACTGCTCTATTTTACTATCTAGGGCAAAATGGCGAAAGCAGTTATCTTAAACTAGCAGTGGATATCGAACGGGGAATTTTGGCAGGTGGTGGAGAACTTCACGCTGATTGTGAAGCTGTGTTGCTTGAAAATGGGAGCAAGCAGGTAAATATTTGGGGAGCAGATTGGTATCCGCTGACACAAGAAGTAGGATATGAATCTCTAATCAATATCCGTCCCCGTCAGAACAATCGTTCGATGGAAATTCAAGATCCGATGATTCGAGAAAAAGTTTCTCAGATAGTTCAACAGTTATTAGGAGGATTATGAGAGATTGGAATGCTTTAAAAGAACGCTATTTACGAGACGAGCTACCTATTCGTTTGGGAAATTTAGCATCGAATTTGGCACGAATTAAGTCTCGCTGTCAAAATGTAGCTAATGGCGCAATAATTGAAAGTTTACTGCAAGAAAGTAAGCTGTTTATTGAATGGACTGCTCAAGATGCCGAGATAGAGATAGCTGCTGAGTTAGTTGAGTTGCAGATTCAGTTAGCTTGCTGGCAATATTCTTGGGCAAGGATTTGGGAGGATGCGGAACAACGAATGAGAGTTGGAGAAGAGGGAAGGATTTGGTCAGAAAAAGTGCTGAATATGTCTGGTTTGTTGGCTGTGAATTAGATAAGGGCGATCGCTCTTTCATTTTAGGCGATCGGTTATCAGAAATAACAAAGGACGATCGGTCTTGATGCGCGATCGGGCGATCGCACTCCATCCAATCATCGCAAAGTCACACTAAAATGCCCAAAGTTCTTTAATAAAGACTTCGGGCCAATCAATCTATTTGTCCACAGACCTAGTGTGCGCCTAAAACTCTGTCAAATCCTTTAAGCATTGTCTTAGCTTCTGCCCCCACAGCACCCAAAGCAGTGCAAGGCACAACTAAAGCAGCAGCAGGAGGGAAAACTGTTGTTGCAGCGGCGCTTGCAACGTAGCAAAATCCACTTATGGTTATCATTGTTGCTATGATTTTTACTCCTTCTCCAGTTCCTTCTATGACTTTACCTATGAAATTATTAGATTGCTCTATGTCTTTTTCATAGGTTCGGGTGTTAGAAAAATCGCTGATATGACTTGAGCCACCATTTGCCTGAATCTCGATGGGAGGAATGGATGTCATACTGAAATCATCTGAGTAGGCATAGGCTGGCTTGGCAGTTCCTACGAACGTAATAGCGAATGCAACAAAAATAGCAATTAAAGCTCGTAACATCTTGGCTTTTCCTTAACGTGGTGATTGGCAAAAAACCAGGGTTTAATCCCACAAGTTATTCTTTATACTTCTCTCATTATCTTTAGAAATCTAAGCTTTGTCTAGCCCAAAATGCTCAATTTTGTTGGGACTTTTGTATGCAACTTCAACTCGCCCTCTATAAAAAATGTTGGGAGATGTTGGGAAATGTTGGGAAATGTTGGGTACAATACAACCAACCCTGACATCTACCTGACTCTATGAACCTTAAGGAAATGGTAAAACTCGCAGACGATATGGTGTTTGCTAAAACAGGTAAGCATCTGAATGACTTACAAGAGAAAATCCTGCGCGGGACATGGCAACATGAGGATTACAACGAGATTGCCAAGGACGTTAACCTCTCTGAGGCTCGTGTTAGAGAGGTAGGAATGGAATTATGGCAAAGCCTTTCACAAGAGTTGGGGGAAAAAGTTAGTAAATCGAATTTTCGCTCCGCAATGGAGAGGTTGCAAATCTCCATATTTTCCAAAAATTTTGCACCACAACAAGACTGTGTGCAAATAAGTTGCGTTAATAACTATTGTGGAGAAGCAAAAAACCTCACCAATACACCTAATTCAACTCAATCAAAAGAACAAACATCTAACTCAAAACAAACTAAAACATCCCATCAAGATTTAAGTGAAATGCAGGAGTTGGGTGATTTCTTCGATCGCACCCACGAACTCCAAACCCTCACAACCTGGATTTTACAACAACACTGTCGCCTCATCACCCTCACAGGCATCAGCGGCATCGGCAAAACAACCCTAGCAGTACAACTCGTAAAACAAATCAAAGACGAGTTTGAATACGCAGTTTGGTGCAACATCGACGCATCGCACACCCTAGATGAATTTCAACATAAACTAATACAGTTTTTTTCCCAGTCAGAAAAACTAGATTCATCCCCAACCAACCCGAAACGCTTACCACTAATTAAATATTTACAAAACCATCGCTGTTTAGTAGTCTTAGATGACATTCACAACCTTTTCTGTAGTGGCGAATTGGCAGGAAAATATAAACCAGAATACGAAGAATATCGCTCTTTATTCAAACAGATAGAAAAATTATCCCATCAAAGTTGCTTTCTGCTAATCGGTTGGGAACAACCGAGAGAAGTGACTCAATTTAAAAACCCAAATACTCCCATTCGTACCTTACAACTCAAAGGTTTAGACATCGCAGCCGGACGGGAAATCCTGAGAGATTATGGGTTAGAAGAAAGCGACAACAGTGAAGCACTTATTCACCGCTACCAAGGCAATCCGTTATGGTTGAAAAGCGTGGGTAATCTGATTCAAGAGTTGGGAATCGGCGTGACAGAATTATTACTAGATGATACCATATTATTGCCAGAAGATTTGAAAGATGTTTTACAGCAGCAGTTCGATCGCACTTCCGAACTAGAAAAACAAGTTATGTCATTGTTGGCGACAGAAAACCAGCCAGTCAACCTAGCAAACTTGCTACAAAACGGACAAATATCATCATCAGATTTACTCAACGCGCTCCAATCTTTATCGCGGCGCTGCTTGATCGAAAAAGAAGGAAGTTTTTACACTTTGTCACTTGTACTGAAGCAGTATATCAAAACTCGACGATCGCACTTAACAAACATCGACAATGAATAAACGTTTCAAACAACACCGCTTGTCAACTCTTGTTTCCTCAAATTCGGCAACAATGCCAAAACATCCAAATACCACCACCAACGCTGAGGTGTAATCTCCTCAAATTTGCGCTTCTGGGTTAAATCCACAAATCTCGACAACTCCTCATAAAACTCCCTTGCTTGTTCAACTAACCGTCGATCGGCATTTGCTAATAAACTTTTCTCTTCCTCACTCAATTGAGATTCAACTTTTGCCAACTCATCTCTAAGTTGCAACATTTCTAAATGTTCAGCCCCACTTACATCAGGAAATTCAACCATGACACAATAGTTTTTTACCAAAATATTCATAACAAATCCTTAACTAAACCTACATAAACAAACATTGAATTAGCTAGGTAGCTTTCGGGTTCCTTTGGAGGAAAAGCCGTTTCTAAAATTCCATCTAAGCCCATCATTACCAGCCATATTGTGTTGTTTACACTGCTGGTAACTGTCGGATAAAAAGTTTTTCCGTAGACATACACATAAACTTTAGCATCAGCATCCCTAACAATAAAACTGATAACTCTATTATATTCTTCAAGGGTCGCATCCGGCCCTAAATGGCCTAAATTAATCCTTTTGAGTAAATGAGACATTGCTTTTCCAGGTTTCCATATAATTCCGTCTCTAACCTGTTCAATTGCTTGTACAATCTCTAATTGCTTACCTTCATCAAAAATCAACTTTAATCTTACCTGAGAAAAACTGAACTGCAAACAAACATATCATAACCTATAATCAAAAAACGCAGATGATTTGGACTCATCTGCGTTAATCTATGGTTTAATTCAACCCTGTTAAACTGAAGCCGCAGCCTTATCTAAAGGCAGCACTTCAGCCAGTAATTTGTGCAAAGCCTCGCCTTCAACTACCTCAGTTTCCAACAGTTGCTGCGTAATTGTTTCCAACAATTCCCGATTAGCTTTCAGAATATCCAAAGCTTGCTGATGTGCAGTTTCCACAATCTCTTTGACTTCTTGGTCGATCGCCTCAGCAGTTTGGGCACTGACAGCGCGGCGGGCATTTCCCATACCATCGCCGAGGAAAGATTGTTGAGATCGATCGTAAGCTAGAGGCCCCAAAACCTTACTCATCCCGTAAGTTGTCACCATTCTCTCGGCTAAATCTGTCGCCTTTTGCAAGTCGTTTGACGCGCCGGTGGTGATGCTACCGAAGACAACCTCTTCAGCCGATCGCCCACCCAACAGTGTAGCAATCTGACCGCGCAACTCCGACTCATCCAACAAGAAACGGTCTTCCGTCGGCACTTGCAACGTGTAACCCAATGCAGCCATACCGCGTGGGATGATCGAGATTTTCGCCACTTCGCCGCCGCCAGTCATCACAGCACCAACCATCGCGTGCCCTACTTCGTGGTAAGCCACAATCTTTTTCTCTTTTTCGTTGAGCACCCGGCTCTTCTTTTCCAAGCCAGCTACAACGCGCTCAAATGCCTCTAAAAAGTCTTCCTGTGCCACAGCGAGGCGCTTGTTGCGCGCAGCCAGCAAGGCAGCTTCATTGACCAAATTTGCCAAATCTGCGCCCGAAAAACCGGGGGTACGAGTGGCGATCGCCTTCAAATCAATATCCGGGCCCAACTTCACTGTTTGAGAGTGAATGTTCAAAATTGCTTCGCGGCCAGATAAATCCGGGCGATCGACCAAAACTTGGCGATCGAAACGACCAGGACGCAACAAAGCAGCATCCAAACTTTCCGGGCGGTTAGTTGCAGCCAGCACAATTACCGTAGTATTGCCCGCAGCAAAACCGTCCATTTCAGTTAACAATTGATTCAGAGTTTGTTCGCGTTCATCATTACCGCCGTACATACCGCCGGTACTGCGAGATTTGCCGATCGCATCCAACTCATCAATGAAAATAATACAAGGAGCCTGTTTTTTCGCCTGCTCAAATAAATCTCTGACTCTCGCAGAACCGACACCCACAAATAGTTCTACAAACTCCGAACCCGAGATGCTAAAAAACGGCACACCAGCTTCCCCAGCCACAGCCTTTGCTAACAAAGTTTTGCCAGTTCCCGGAGGCCCGACTAACAGCACACCCTTCGGAATTCTCGCGCCAATTGCGGTATATTTGTCGGGAGTTTTCAGGAATTCCACAACTTCGACTAATTCAGTTTTAGCCTCTTCTACGCCGGCTACGTCAGCAAAAGTAATCTTCGCAGATTCGCCTTCGACGTAGACCTTAGCTTTGCTTTTGCCGATCGACAGCGCACCCTGTGGCCCGCCACCCTGCCTGTTCATGAAAAATTGAAATATTGCCACAAAAATCAGCGGCGGAATCACCCAGCTCAAAACACTGCCGATCCAGCCATTTTTAGAAGGGGGAGTTGCCGCAAATTCAACGCCTTTTTCTTGCAAAAGTTTAGGCAGATCCAGGTCAAAAATCGGCGTAGTTGTCAGCACTTGACCTGGTTGGTCGCCTTCGCCTTTGAGTTGGTAGCGAATTTCATTTTGCCCTACCGAAGCTCGCACTACATCTTGTTCTTGAACTTGGTGGACGAACAAGCTGTAAGGCACTCGCGGAATTTGCTCCCCGAATAAGTTGGGCAAAAAGATGTTTGCCAGCAGAAATAAGCTTGATAGCAATAACAAGACATTGCTAATTTGCCGAAAACGAGGGGGTTGGGGCTGGTCTTTAATTGCCATTGATAACTGTCATCCTTTAATTTTAACCAGTTTTATTCATCTATTTTCTCATCAAATACGCACGCGGTGTCAAGCGGATTTCCTCACTCGATTGGGTGGGTTAACCGGGCTGCACCTATTTAGTATTATTAAAAACGAACCGCGAAGGCGCGAAGAACGCGAAGGAAGAGAAGAGCGTTATATTTATGAAGAGTTGGTTGAGAGTTACTTAATGGTTATTCTTTCTGAATCACTTGAAGATGCTCTCGTTTTTTTCTTCCTTCGCGTTCTTCGCATCTTCGCGGTTCGTTATATTTATTTATGCAGCTTCTGGGTTTAATTGAATCATTTCCCAAGTAGTATAAGTGCCGATCGCACCCCAAATCGCGTAAGGCAAAAGTAACAAAGCCGCGGTTTGAGAAATCGGCAAAACAGCCAGCAGCAGCACAACTCCCAAAATCTCGCCAACGCCTCCCAAAATTGTCCCTACTTTCAGACTTTTGGCTCTAAGAGTCGCGGGAATATAGGCAACTGTGACAATTTCTAACAGCAAGTAAACAGCCATCAGCAGCCAAGTTTTGATACTCCCCGGATCGCGTTCCCAGACTACAGCAGCGCTGCCGGCCCCGCAAGCAAAAATTACCGTCCAAATTAACGGAATCGCAGGCTCAAAAAACATCCAATCCGGTCTTTGAAGTTTGACTGCCCAGTTAATATCGCGGAGTTTAAACAACAGAGTGCCGAAGGCGACTGAGAAAGTCACGCCGCCGATTATCATCCAAGATTGCATCATGGTTCTCAACTTTCAAATTGCTCGATAGCGAGTTAAGTCGATCGTGCCAACTTACAGCCGAACTTCCATCAGCCTTTAGCAATAACTTCAGCAAAGCCAAACCCAACAATCCCTAACCGCCCGACACATTTTTAGCAAACTCTTCGCGGCCAGAAACCAAATTAGCTGGAACACCGTTAGGGTAATTTTGGGCGATTAAAGCTTGCAACTTTTCAACTCGATTTCCAGGGTTTGGATGAGAGCTCAAAAACTCCGGCGATCCCCCGCCCTTCCTAGCAGAACCGAGAATTTCCATTACTTCCACAATACCTTGAGGATTGTAACCCGCCTCCGTCATAAACCGAAAACCGAGCCGATCGCTCTCAAGTTCATCAGACCTACCGTACCGCAAACCGACAACTTGATTGACAGCTTGAGCAATTAATGCTGCTTGTTGTCCGCCCCCGCGATCGTCGCTAGCGGCCACCCCAACCGCCGTTACCAAAGACCTACCCAACTGCTGTTTTGCCAAGTGTTCCGCACCGTGGCGCCCGACAACGTGACCTGCCTCGTGCCCCAGTACAGCGGCCAACTGAGCCTCGGAATTCAGTCGCCGCAGGAGTCCGGCGGTAATGAAAACTTGTCCCCCAGGCAGAGCAAAAGCATTGACAGTTTGGGCGTCTCGCAGCAGGTGGAATTCAAACGGATAAGGCGCTTGTTTCGCCGTTGAACCGTTGATAACTTTTTCTCCTACTCTCTTGACATATTGCTGAATTGTTTGGCTTGGATAAAGCCCCCCGTATTGAGCCGCCATTTTGTCTCGCGCCTGCAATCCCAAAACTACCTCTTGGCGGGGAGAAAGCTGCACTCGCTGTTTCTCTCCAGTTACGGGATTTTGTACGTTACTGGTAAAATAGGTGATTGCCCCAAAAAATGCCATTAATAAGCCGATCGCGAATCGGAATAAAAATTTGTTCACAGCAGTTCACCTATAAAGTTTAGCGAGTATAATACCAGACTGACAGCTACCTCTACATCTATCTGAAGTATCAACAATGAAAATTGGTTCGATCGTTCGGACTTTAGTCCGCATCTATTAGAAGGACTAAAGTCCGAACGATCGAACCGTAGGAAAATTGGTTCGATCGTTCGGACTTTAGTCCGCATCTATTAGAAGGACTAAAGTCCGAACGATCGAACCGTTTTGAGTGCGGGTAATTAACCAGACACAATATTCCCAATTCCCAATTCCCAATTCCCAATTCCCAATTCCCAATTCCTAATGTTTCAAACAACCCGCCGCCGCCTTGCTATTTGGTACACTGCCGTTACTGCCGTCTTGTTACTTGTATTCGCCACGGGTTTCTATTTCTACGTCCGCAATACTTTGATCGATCGCATTGATGATACTCTAAATCATGTTGTGGAAGTAGTAGAACGCACACTTGTTATCGAACCGCTAATTTTTGGGACTGCTCAAACTAAGTCTCAAGTGAATATTCAAGCTAGTTTTCGAGACAGCAGCGATGCTGTAGAAGATGACCACATTGATTTAGAATGGTTTAGTCCTACGGGGGAATTGCTGTGGTCTACTTTGTCGGAACCGTTGAATATTCCGATTCACACTAACCGCACGGGAGAAACGGTTTGGGTAGTTAACAATAAGTTGCAGTCTGAAAACTATTCCCTCAGACAGGTGACGCAGCGAGTGGAAATCGGCCGCCAAGTTTTGGGATATTTGCGAGTCAGCCATCCTTGGTTTGAGGTGACAAAACCGATTCACCAACTAATTATCGATTTGATTTTGGGCGCGAGTTTAACCTTGATTTGTGTGGCGGCTATTGGCTGGCTGCTGTCGGGATTGGCGATGGAACCTGTACGGGAATCATATCAGCGTCTTAAACAGTTTACTGCGGATGCTTCCCATGAACTCAGAAATCCGATCGCCACTATTCAAACTAACGTCCAAGTAGCCTTGGCGGAACCGGATATCGAACCTCAACAACATCAACAGTTACAGGTTATCGAACGCCTGACACGCCGTTTGGGGCGGTTGGTTGACGATTTGCTGTTTTTAGCCAGACAAGATAGTGGAATCGTGCAGCAGCAGTGGGTTGATGTGCCTCTCGATGCTTTGTTGATTGAGGTAATTGAAGAACAACTGGCGATCGCCACAACCCAAAATCTGTCTCTTGCTTTGGAAATAGTCGATCGACCTAACACTGAAGACAACTTTACAGTCTTAGGCGACTGGGATCAACTAGCGCGACTGTTTACCAATCTTGTCAGCAACGCCGTGCAGTACACGCCATCGGGTGGCGAAATTCAAGTAGAATTGCAGCTTGCAGCTAAAAGCAAAAGAACATCGCCAATGTTAAATCCACCACTACAAGTAAAAATAACAGACACCGGCATCGGCATTTCCCCAGAAGCATTACCGCACATATTCGATCGATTCTACCGCGCCGATCCCGCCCGTACCCACCGCAGCGCCGCCGGTTCCGGTTTAGGATTAGCCATCGCCAAAGCCATTGTCGAAAATCACCGAGGCCAAATCCATATTGACAGCCAACTCTCTGAAGGTACCGCTGTTACCGTCACCCTCGCTTACCACAAATCAGAAACATCACGCCCCTAAAACTTCCTCTCCTCCCTCTTCCTCTGCGCCCTCTGCGCCCTCTGCGGTTAATAAAAAAAATCTACCCCTCAAACCCTGATTCTTCCTACCTCTGCCCCAAACCCAGCTATTAAAATTCAATTCCGCGATAGCTTAACATAAACTTTGTTGGAAATCTCGATCGAACTTGTGAGGAGTTATTTATGTTTCGCCACAATCTACCGTTCAAAAAAATCAGCTTACTAGCAGCCACCTGCGGGGGTTTACTCGTCAGTCTCGCGACACTTTCCCAAGCAGGCGGCCCCCCGCCCCAACA
>PVWI01000459.1 GCA_003003725.1 filamentous cyanobacterium Phorm 6
AGATGTGTATAAGAGACAGATTTGGGACAGTACGGAAGTTAGGGCTTTTTGCTTTTCTGTGTTTTCAGTAGTTTTTGTAGACGCTTCTTTTTTTGCCATTTTCGGTACGCGGGTAGACCCCTTGCGGAGCTTGTTGATTAACTGTACAACACGTATGTTAGCAGTTATTTTTGGGGTCTGGAGGTTCTGGGAGGATTTGGTTTAAGATTCTTGATGGTGGCTTGCTTGAGACTGCTCCAGCTTCCACAAGGCTCTTGTGTAGAATGTATTCGCCATCCGGCAGAGGGTAGAATTATTGTCGGTTGGGGTATGTACTGGGTATCGATCGCTCTTTACCAGAACCCAAACGGGGGTAGAGAGAAACCAGGGTTTTGCACAGCAATACACGGGTTGCAGCAGGCAAATCAGCTAAAAAACCCGGTTTCTGAGCGTAGCGGTGCGATCGTCCCCAGAGTCGATCTGCGCTGTTTCAGGGACGATCGCGACAATTAGGACAAGTATGGCATCTACAACACATCAAGACACATCTGTCAATACCAAAAATTCCCGCTGGCTGATTAACTTATTGGCGATCGGCATTTTACTAGGAATCGGATTTCGGTTCTTCGAGCTCGATCGCAAACTTTACTGGCACGACGAAGTTTATACATCAATCCGCGCCGCTGGTTTCACCCGCCAACAAATCGACGACGAACTATTCCAAAATCGGATTGTTCCCGCACCCGAATTGCAAAAATATCAGCAGATTAAACCGGGAAGTACAGAAGCAGACACCATTCGTTCTTTAGCACTAGAAGACCCGCAACATCCACCTTTATACTTTCTGATGGCTCGTTGGTGGATGCAGCAATTTGGTAGTTCTCTCACGGCATCCCGCAGTTTGCCAGCACTATTGAGTTTGCTATCATTGCCTTTGATGTACGCTTTAGCTCAGGAACTTTTTGCCTCAAATTTGGCAGCCTTATTAGCAACAGCACTGTTGGCTTTATCACCCTTTGACATCTTGTTTGCTCAGACAGCAAGGCAGTATAGCTTGCTAACAGTCTTAGTTATTGGTAGCAGTTGGCTGCTGTTGAGAGCAGTACGGTTGCGGGATTGGCAAAATTGGGTGTCTTATTCGCTGGTGAGCGCCCTTGGTTTCTACACTCACCCTTTCTTCGGTTTAACACTGATCGGACATGGAGTTTTTGTAATTGCTTATTGGCTGTTTGTCAAAAAAAGAGCAGTGGAAGGTCATGTCACTAATTCTCAATTTTTCTTAGCAGTAATAGCCGCTTTGATATTGTATATCCCGTGGATTTATGTGCTGGGTACTAATCTGGAACGAGCTTCGGCTACGACAGATTGGACGCGAGTATCTCCGGGTTTGCTGTATCTTTTTAAATTGTGGACGCTCAGCTTTACAGCATTATTTTTTGACTTGGACTTCGGGTTTGATAATATCTGGACTTATCTGCTGAGATTACCATTTTTGCTGTTAATTGTGGCAGCCATTTACCAAGTCTGCCGCTGGACGAGGAGTTCAACTTGGCTGTTTATTTTAACATCGATTTTTGTGCCTTTTTTGATACTAGCTTTACCGGATATAATTCTAGGTGGCAAACGTTCCGCCGTCAGTCGGTATCTGATTTCCTGCTTTCCGGGAGTGCAGTTAGCAGTTGCTTATTTGCTCGCAAGTCACCTAAAAAGTCAGCAGCGGTTTTGGCAAGTCATTTTAGCTTTGGTATTTACAGCAAGTATAGCTTCCTGTACGGTAAGTGCTTTTTCTGATACTTGGTGGAGCAAAGACTTGAGCTATTTTAATGCTGAAGTTGCGAAAAATATTAACAAAGATGCAATGGCTAACCGATCGATTAAAGATACAATTGTAATTAGCGATCGCGGCAACGATTTTACGAACATGGGAGATTTGCTTTCCCTGAGTTATTTGCTTGACAAAGATGTACGGCTGATGCTGCTGAGCCAGTCGCCCGATATGGAGTTGCTGAACAAATATTCGGCTCCTCTGGTGTTCCGCCCTTCGGAAAAATTGCGATCGGCATTTAAGCGAAATCAACGCCGTTTAGAGCCGGTATTGGCATATGCCAAACTTTTTCGAGTGCGACGGGCTTCTTAGGATTTCGAGAGCTGTAGGGACACTCCGAGAGCTCATTAGTGTTAACTTAACGTCAAACGTAATACCGGGTCTGCTGTTTGACGATTAGGCCTCGATCCCCCCTAGCCCCCCTTAAGAAGGGGGGGACAGGAGTCTTCTCAAAGTCCCCCTTCTTAAGGGGGATTTAGGGGGATCTAGACTTTGCCTAAAAGTGACATTTATCAGGGTTTCAGGCTTAAGTTGACACTCCTTGAGCACTGCTGTGTCCTTACCTGACAAATGCTATAAATAGACACAAATAATTATGTAAATTAGAGAGATAAAACCAAATGCAAGAGTTAAATAATTCATCTTCCGAATCCGCACAGCAATTTCGCAATCTTCAGACAGAATTACGCGAACGTTGGGGAGCTATCGAAGACTTCGACAGTGGAGATTGTGACATTATCGTCATTCCTTCTCTCAGCTTGGATCAACGAGAAATGCAGAAAGTTGAGGGTGCTTACCACTACGAAGAACGGCACTTATTTTCATTGATTCGTCTGCGGAACCCTCGCACGCGCTTAATTTATATTACTTCAGAACCGCTGCACCCAATGATTGTGGATTATTACCTGCAATTGTTGCCGGGGATTCCTTTTTCTCACGCGCGCGATCGGCTTTTGCTGTTCTCGGCTTACGATGCTTCTGCCAAATCCTTAACCCAGAAAATTTTAGATCGTCCCCGGTTGATGGAGCGGATTCGTCAAGCAGTGCGGCCGGGAAAATCTTATATGGTTTGTTATAATTCGACGCCCTTGGAACGGGAGTTATCAATTAAATTGGGAATTCCTTTGTGGGCGAGCGATCCGGATTTGCATTACTGGGGAACAAAAAGTGGCAGCAGGCAAATTTTTCAAGAATGTGGTGTGCCTTATCCTGACGGTTCGGAGTTGGTTTGGAGTACGGAAGATTTGGCGGAAGCTACGGCCAGGCTGTGGGAAAGGCAGCCGCATTTGCAGCGGATAGTAATTAAGTTAAATGAAGGTTTTTCGGGGGAAGGAAA
>PVWI01000460.1 GCA_003003725.1 filamentous cyanobacterium Phorm 6
TCAGTCGGTTTCAACCGACTTTAGCTATGAGACAGGGGTTTCAACCCCTGGCGGACTCGCGGACAAACAAACTAGCCCAAAGAAACCAGGTTTTTCGCAGTTTTTCGGCTGTAACGAAGAATTCTCGAAAAAACCCGGTTTCTGGCCACCGCGCGAGATTCTCGACAACCAGTTTCTCGCCGCCCCTACAAAAAACTTGCCTTCGTCCGCCCCAAACAGATGAGTTTCACCGATAATTAATCTAGCGAACCATCCCAAATCCCAAATCGCCATGAACTCTGAACGCCAACCAGCCTATCTCAACCTGATTAATCAACTGCTAACCTGTCCCAGCGGCGAAGAACCGGAGATATTGAACACTCACCCGGAATTGCTGGATGATGGCTTGGTGGCCGCAATGCTGGAAGAGGCGGATAATCTCAGAAAATTTGGGCAACTAAATAATGCCGATCGGTTGAAAGATTTTGCAGGGCTACTGGGTAAGGTGGATGGCGACTTCCTAGCGGTAATTGCATTGAAAGCAGAAGCAGACCGACTGTTAGAACGAGGCAATCAGCAGTATAAAATCAGTCAATTTCGAGAAGCTTTGCAGTCTTGGGAACAAGCATTAACTATCTATAGGGAAATCGGAAATCGCCAAGGAGAAGCTGCTTCCCTCGGCAATTTGGGCTTAGCTTACAATTCCATAGGGCAATACCAAAAGGCGATCAAATTTTACGAACAGTCTTTAGATATAGATCGGAAAATCGGAAATCGCGAAGGAGAAGCCATTTCCCTCGGCAATTTGGGAATTGCTTACCAATCCCTAGAGCAATACCAGAGGGCAATCAAATTTTACAAACAGTATTTAGAGATTTCACGGAAAATCGGATTTCGCCAAGGAGAAGCCGATTCTCTAGGAAATTTGGGAATTGCTTACCAATCTTTAGAGCAATTAGCTAAAGCGATCAAATTTTACAAACAGTCTTTAGAAATTAAACGGGAAATCATAGATCGCCAAGGAGAAGCTAATTCTCTCGGCAATTTGGGCACGGCTTACCAATGGCTAGGGCAATTAGCTAAGGCGATCAAATTTTACAAACAGTCTTTAGAAATTAAACGGGAAATAGGCGATCGCAAAGGAGAAGCTAATTCTCTCGCTAACTTGGGGTATTCTTTCCTAAAAATCCATCAAATGGCTGAGGCTGAAACTGCACTTCGTGCCTCAGTCCAAATTATTGAAACTCTACGTTATGAGTTATTAAATGACGATCATAAAATATCATTCTTTGAAACCAAAATATTAGCCTATCACCTCCTACAAAAAGTCCTAGTCGCCCGATCGCAATTTAACGAAGCCCTAGAAATATCCGAAATGTCCCGCACCCGTGCCTTCGTCGAATTATTACAACAAACCTTATTAACAAATGAATTACCAACCAATAACGAAACAAATAAATTATCAATCCCCAAAATCCAACAAATCGCCCGCGACAGAAACTCCACAATAGTTGAATATTCGATTGTCGAGTCAGACATCATTTACATCTGGGTAATCCAACCAAACGGCAACATCACCCATCGCGCCGCCAACCTCCAACCCCTCAAGCAACAAAACCAATCCCTCAAACAAATCATACTCAAAACCCGCGTCTCCATCGGCACCAATGAAACCGACGACGAAGGCAACAAAATTCAGCTAGAATCCCAGTACAATCGAGACGAAACAGGCGGCTTTCCCCTACTGCAACTCCTCCATCAAATCCTGATCGAACCCATCATCGACTTACTCCCCACCGATGCCAATTCCCCAATCATCTTCATCCCCCACTACGACTTATTTTTAGTACCCTTCGCCGCCTTGCAAGATAGCAACAACCGCTACCTAATCGAAAATCATACCATCCTCACCAGCCCATCCATCCAAGTATTAGAACTCACCCGCGAACATCAAAACCGAGTCCGAGGATTGAGACAAGCCGCCCTAATTGTCGGCGATCCAACCATCCACCCAAACTTCCAATTAGACCCCCACAACCTCCGCCAAATCCCCAGGGCAAAAGAAGCCGCCGAAGCCATAGCCGCCACTTTACAAACCCAAGCAATTAGCGGAGACAATGCCACAAAAGTCGCCATTTTAGACAGAATGCTAAACACGCGCATTGTCCATTTATCCGCCCACGGACTCATCGACGATTTCCAAAGTTCCGGCATTCCCGGCGCGATAATTTTAGCACCATCGGGAGACGACGACGGCGCAATTCATGCTATTGATATCCTGCAATTAAAACTCGATTCCGAACTCGTAGTATTGAGCGCGTGCAGCACCGGCCGTGGTAAAATCACGGGAGATGGAGTCATCGGATTGTCGCGCTGCTTCATCCTCGCCGGAGTCCCCAGCATCATCGTTTCCCTGTGGAATATGGGTGCACCAGCAGCCCAATTGCTAATGACTGAATTCTACCAAAATTTAGCACGGGGAGATAACCGAGCAGTGGCATTGCGGCGTGCTATGCTAGAGACAAAAGATGTATTTATGACTCCCCTAGATTGGGCACCGTTCACCTTAATTGGCGAAACTGAAACTTTACCGCTGTCAACTGAAAAAACAGACTTAAGGAGATTACTCATGTCACTTTCAGACAAGGCTACATCAAAACAAATTGTTGCGGGTTTAACTAAATTATTGGAAATATCAGAGCCAAAATTATTTGCCGAACACTTATCAGCACTTAAAATTTCTGAGACCGATAATGTGGACATCATAGCTGAAAAAATCAAGGAATGGTGCAAAACCAAACCTAAAATTGAACTTAATTTAGAAAGCAAAATCTCTCTAATGGGTGCGGGCGGGACTGATAGTGATGCGCCGGAGGAAGTGGTGAGGGAGTTGTATGAGGCGTTGAAGAAAAATAAGATTCGATTGGGTTTGTCTAGGAATTCTGTGGCGGTTGAAGGCGCGGCCCCGACGGTGGGTGAAGAAGGCCCCGGCGGTGGGTGAAAAAGCCCCGGCGGTGGGTGAAGAAGGCCCCGGCGGTGGGTGAAAAAGCCCCCGGCGGTGGGTGAAAAAGCCCCCGGCGGTGGGTGAAAAAGCCCCGGCGGTGGGTGAAAAAGCCCCGGCGGTGGGTGAAGAAGGCCCCGGCGGTGGGTGAAGAAGGCCCCGGCGGGGGGTGAAGAAGGCCCCGGCGGGGGGGGAAGAAGGCCCCGGCGG
>PVWI01000461.1 GCA_003003725.1 filamentous cyanobacterium Phorm 6
CCTCGTCCGCTATCACCGCATGACTGGACGCAATTCCCTGTGGTTGCCGGGAACGGATCATGCTAGCATCGCAGTTCAAACTATTCTCGAAAAACAACTCAAAGCAGAAGGCAAAACTCGCCACGATTTAGGGCGAGAAAAATTCTTAGAACGGGCTTGGGAATGGAAAGCTGAGTCTGGCAATACTATTACTAATCAACTCCGCAGTTTGGGCGTGTCTGTCGATTGGTCGCGGGAACGCTTTACGATGGATGAAGGCCTATCCGCTGCGGTTTTAGAAGCTTTTGTGCGTCTGTACGATGAGGGGCTGATTTATCGCGGTAATTACTTGGTGAATTGGTGTCCGGCGAGTCAGTCTGCTGTGTCGGATTTGGAGGTTGACCAGCAGGAAGTTGAGGGGCATTTGTGGCATTTCCGCTATCCTTTGACGGACGGTTCCGGTTATTTGGAGGTGGCGACAACTCGGCCGGAGACGATGTTGGGCGATACCGGGGTGGCTGTGAATCCACAGGACGATCGCTATAAGCATCTTATCGGTAAAACTGTCACTTTGCCCATTCTCGATCGCGAAATTCCAATTTTTGCCGATGAATTAGTTGACCCAACTTTCGGAACTGGCTGTGTCAAAGTGACTCCCGCCCACGATCCGAATGACTTCGAGATGGGTAAGCGTCACAATTTGCCGTTTATTAACATCATGAACAAGGACGGCACTTTAAACGAAAATGCCGGAGAGTTCCAAGGACAAGACCGATTTGTTGCGCGCAAAAATGTGGTGAAGCGGTTAGAAAATGACGGATTTTTGGTTAAAATAGAAGATTACAAGCACACAGTTCCCTATAGTGAACGCGGCAAAGTTCCCGTCGAACCGTTGATATCTACTCAATGGTTTGTCAAGATCGATCCTCTTTCTCAGCGCGCGTTAGAAGCCTTAGACCAAAATAACTCACCAGTCTTTGTTCCTGACAGATGGACAAAGGTTTATCGCGATTGGTTGGTGAAATTGAAAGATTGGTGTATTTCCCGGCAATTGTGGTGGGGACACCAGATTCCGGCTTGGTATGCTGTTAGCGAAACTCACGGCGAAATTACTGATACAACGCCGTTTGTGGTAGCTAAAAGTGAAGCTGATGCTAGGGAAAAAGCTATCGCTAAGTTTGGCAAAGATGTCGAATTAGCAAGAGATCCAGATGTATTGGATACTTGGTTCTCGTCTGGGTTGTGGCCTTTCTCAACTCTGGGATGGCCAGACGAAACTAAGGATTTTGATTTTTACTATCCGACAACTACTCTGGTGACAGGTTTTGATATCATCTTTTTCTGGGTTGCTAGAATGACGATGATGGCAGGACATTTTACGGAAAAAATTCCTTTTGAGACTGTTTACATTCACGGTTTGGTGTTGGATGAAAACGGTCACAAAATGTCTAAGAGTAAAAACAATGGTATTGACCCGCTGCTATTGATTGCTAAGTACGGGACTGATGCTTTGCGCTACACTTTGGTTAAGGAAGTGATTGGGGCCGGGCAGAATATTCGCATGGAGTACGATCGCAAAACTGATGAATCGAAATCAGTCGAGGCTTCCCGGAATTTCACAAATAAGCTGTGGAATGCGGCCCGGTTTGTGATGATGAATCTGGAGGGACAGACTCCGCAGCAGTTGGGTAAACCTCTAACTCAGGTTCGTAGTGAGGACTTTAGTCCGCAGGGCGAGAGGACTGAAGTCCTTACTACAAAACAGGTTCGTAGTGAGGACTTTAGTCCTGAAGGGGAGAGGACTGAAGTCCTTACTACAAACCTTACTACAAACCTTAGCGATCGCTGGATTCTTTCTCGCTATCATCAAGTTGTGCAACAAAGCCGCAATTCTTTGGAAACTTACGGTTTGGGAGAAGCGGCTAAAAATCTTTACGAGTTTATTTGGGGCGATTTTTGCGACTGGTATATTGAGTTAGTCAAGTCTCGCTTGCAGGAGGATGCTGAACCAAATTCTAAGAAAGTCGCGCAGCAAACTTTTGCTTTTGTGTTGGAAGGGATTCTGAAATTGCTGCATCCTTTTATGCCGCACATTACTGAGGAAATTTGGCACACTCTGACTCAAACAGGTGACGATCAATGTTTGGCTTTGCAAGCTTATCCTGAAGCGGATACATCGCTGATCGATCCAGAATTAGAACAGCAGTTTGAGTTGCTGTTCGGGACAATTCGCACTATTCGTAATTTGCGGGCAGATTCTGATATCAAACCCAGTCTGAAGGTGACGGCGATTTTGCAAAGCGAAAGCGAGAAGGAACGCCAAATTATCTCGGATGGAAGCGTTTACATCAAAGATTTGGCTAAGGTGGAAAATCTGACTGTTACTGCTAGTTTGGATGCAGATTTGGGACAGACAATTGCTGGGGTTGTCGGTACTGTACAAGTATTGATTCCTCTGGCTGGGGTGGTCGATTTGGCGGCTTTGCGTGCTAAGTTGGAGAAGAAGCTGGGTAAGGTAGAATCTGAAATTAAGCATACTGCGGCGCGTTTGACTAATCAGAAGTTTGTGGATAAGGCGACTCCTGATGTGGTTCAGGGCGCGAGGGATGCTTTGGCGGAATCGGAAAAACAAGCTGAGATTTTGCGCGATCGGCTAAAGTTGTTTTAATGAGTCATTAAAATAGGTTTGTAGTGAGGACTTTAGTCCTTCTTGACTCAAAATTTAAGGACTGAAGTCCTCACTACAAGCCCGCCCTTGGTAGTTTTCAAAGTTTCTGACGTACGAATTACCAATTACCAATTACCCTAATGTTATATTTAGCCCAAGTACAAAAGAAGGAAATTTCAGGTGAGATAAGTCTGCAATTGCTGGCTTGTCAAAATTCTGATGAGACTTGGGCTATGCTTTTTCAAGAAACTGTCTTGACGCTACCGCCAGATTTTACTCAAAATGTTTTAAATGAAGGGATGCTAGTATTAACAGATATTAGCGAAAATAGCCAGGTTTTGCATATTCAAACAGCGACAAACTGGGTGCTAGAATTAGTTCAGAAGTATTTAACAACAGGCTTTACTCCCGATTTTTTGCAGCAAGAAGCCGACAAAGCAGAAGGGTGGCGGCAATCTCTCACTTTGCAGAGTCAAGAGTTATCTCGCCGCTTGATTGAAGTTGAACCCCGCCGCGAACAAATTCAAAATTAAGAGGCA